>NZ_JBSYXP010000017.1:0-92958 GCF_054172105.1 Methylolobus aquaticus | reverse complement strand
AAGCCGTGGCGGTGACTCGCGTTCTGAAGTGATTCCGCCGAGCGAGATTGATTTCCGGCGGTAACTCAAGGATAGGGCGGATTCGACACACCGGAAGATGGAAGGCTCGGTGACACACTGCGGCAGTGCAGCAGCGAGGCTTTGCGGCACGGAGACGAACCGACCACGGCGTCTGTAGTGTCGCCCACCGTGGCGACAAGCACCACAGCCAAAGACTCGCGATGGCGATGCCAGCAATTTCTATACTTTGGCGAGCCAAGAGTGTTGTCGAGTCGCAGATCGAACCCAGGACATACTTTCACCCGCGCGCAGGAGTATCCAATGAAATCATCAACAGTGACGCCGCCAAGAGCGATAACCCGCAGAGCCACCAAAGCGGCGCTGTCGGCCGTATGTACCCTGATCTTGGCAGCAGCCTCAACGACCGGGCGCGCCTGCAGCGACATCATGCTGCCGCCCCCTCCCGGATTCAAAAAAATCGTACGGACCACGACGGTACCAAGCGAAGAGATTGATGCCTCCGCAATTTCTGCACGGACCATGGATTTCGATCCGAACCTGGCCTGGTATATGGAAAATCAGGCGAAAGGCCAGACGGTGACGGCAACCAATCCGCGACAGAAGAATATGCAGCCAATGCAGTGGACCAGTCTCTATAACCTCGTGGGCTTCAGTGGTGCACCAGGCATCGTAAAGGGAAACGGACGATATTTTGACGGGATGAACGAAAAGGGCCTCTCCGCTGCCATGCTCTGGCTGGAGGATGCGTGGCCATTAAAGGAAGATAGCAAAAGCCAATACCCAGAGCCACAGGAGGGTGACCGCAATCTTTCCGTTCAATTTGTGGTCAACTTTGTCCTTTCAATGTGTGACAGCGTCCGTTGCGCAGTGAACCTTTTCGAGGAAAACCCTCGCCCAGTCGTTTGGGGCGAGGGTCTGAACTTCAGGCCCTTATCCATCGAGATCCCACTTGGGTTACACCTGGTACTACATGACGCGAGAAACCACTCGGCCGTTATCGAATGGCACGACAAGCAGCAATTCATCTACGCACGAACAGACAGCCATCACGTCCTCACGAACGAGCCTCCCCTGCCTGACCAACTCTCCGCACTCAGAAACCCCGACTTCAGGCGACTCACATCCACCAATCATTTCAAGGAAGTCGATTCCGATCTGACTCAGCCATTCATGAATCTGCTACCGGGTGACTCCTCATCCGGCTCCCGCTTCATCACCACAAAGAAGCTCAGCAGCGCAATCACGAAGGACGTCCATGAATACTGGCCGGTCTATCCAGATCCAACGAAAACGTTGACCCCAAGGCTTTGGCGGGTTCAATTGGCCAACCGGATCATGGCTCGCGTGGAGGAAGTCTACGGCGAGGCGCCAGTCACCTTTCTCGGATACAAGACAGGGATCTATTTCCATACCCAGTTCACCGTAATACGGGATCACTCAAACCTAAATCTCTATGTCAGGGGTGTCTACAATCCGGCGTTGCGACGCATCCATTTGGCTGACTTGTTCAAAGGCAATCCTGCAAGTTACAGCAAGAAACTGTTCGTCGACCCACGTCCCGACCTTGAAGACTATAAGTTGATCTATTACCAAGACGTGACGGACATGTTTGCCTCCAAACTGCCTAAACCGCCGTCGACGGCAGTTGGTCCGTGATTTCGGGCATACCCTGGATCCGGGCCATTCCGAAACGAAGAAATTCCGGGGGCGGGTCGTCCCTTTCCAGGGAAGCTCTGATTCACTTAGGGTTTCCCATAATGCAGGAACAAGGCCAGGATGGCTTTCTCGGAGTTCTCTCGCGGTGCTCCACCCCGAGGACACCGCTTACGAGGCTGAAGTGCCGATGACGAAAAAAAAACTAACCCATGAATCAGATCACTTCAGCCTCACCGACGCATCATGCGAAAAAGAAGCAAACGCTCCGGTTAGAAGCTTCCGGCAACGACAGTGCAGGTGGTGTCGTGAAAAGCGCTGATGGCAGTGCTAGAGCTGGGCGGGCCGAAGTCCGGCCGACGCGTGCGGCCGCCGACGCCTTTGGGGGATGGTGCGGAGCTCATACCTGCCGCAGTGGAATGCGCTGTCCGCTCCGGCGGCCGAGAAAGCGCTGGCCTAGATCGAATCGTTGCCGCGGCTCGCGAGGCTGGACCCGCTTGAGGACGCGATACGGAAGAGACGACGAGCCGGACGTTCCGGCGCTTGCTGGAGCGGCATCAACTGACGTCGGTGCCGCTGAACGCGACCAAAAACGGCCCGGCGGCGTAGTGATTCCTACTGAACGGGTGCTCCATCACTCCAACGCTTAAGGACCGCAGCACGGTCTACGCAGCGCATCAACTGTCATTAAGTCGGTGCCGAGATTCTCTGTCGGCGAGAGTTAAGCCACCTCGTGGTTTAATGAAACAGCACCTCGGCGTCATAGCCCTGTTCCTGCGCCAGCCGCTTCAGTTGCTTCAGCGCGGCGTTCTGCAATTGGCGCACTTTCTCACGCGGCATCCCGACCGTGGCGCCGATGGCTTCCAGCGTCTCGCCGTCACCGCCGTTGAGACCGAAACGACGGCTCAGGATCTCTTGCTGTACCGGCGTCAGGCTGGCCAGCCAGACCGGTAGCTGACGCTCGACCGCCGTCTCGTGCAATTGCTCGGTGACATCTACCTGCGCTTCGTCCTCAACCGTATCCACCATCATCTGGTCCGAGCCCAGCTTCACCGGCGTGTCCAGCGAGGTCAGCTTCTCGTTCAGGTGCAGCAGCTGCTCTACCGCTTCGACCGATGCGCCGACGTGCGCCGCGACATCCTTCGGCTCCGGATCCCGCGGCAGCTTCATGGCTAACTCGCGGTAGGCGCGGAGGTAGGTGTTCAGTTCCTTCACCACATGGATCGGCAGGCGGATCGTCCGCGACTGGTTCATCAGCCCCTTCTCGATTTCCTGGCGGATCCACCACGCGGCGTAGGTGGAAAACCGAAAGCCGCGCTCGGGCTCGAACTTGGTGACCGCATGCATCAAGCCCAGGTTGCCTTCTTCGATCAGGTCCAACAGGTCCAGGCCGCGGTTCATGTAGCGGCGAGCCAGCTTGATCACCAGGCGCAGGTTGCACTCGACCATGATACGGAAGGCCTCGGCATCGCCTTCGCGGGCCAAGGCGCCGTAGTGCTTCTCTTCGTCCGCCGTCAGCAAGCGGGCGTTGGCCAGTTCGTGGAAGTAGACCTGGGTGAGATCCCGCTCGACCGTCTCGCTGATCGGTTCCGGTGCGAAAGCCGTTACAACAACGTCCTGCTCGAAGAGGTCGGCAGTGTTGTCAGTGATGGCGTCCATGAGAGTCTCCCCAAGTCGGTCACAGTTTTCTGTTCGGTTCGTGCTATGGATCGGCACGCGTGCAGAAAACACGAGGGGCAGTTTTGCGACTTGGATCACAGAATCACGCAGACACGTCGGCGGGTGCGTCGGGTGGCCAGGAAGGGTGGATCGTTGCCGCCACGACAGGAGGAGGAAGCCTCGGAGGTGAAACAGGATTGGGGTCTCCACCAGTCCAGGTAAATCGGTGTCACGCAGCATCCCACCCGTCTCCGACGTGGCGAGCAGTATTGATACGGAACTTTTCGCTCCGAAACGTTTCTAATACGATGGTCATGACTCCGAATCCAAAACAGCCATTCAACACGGAGACAGGAAATGAACATGAGAACGCACGGGGTCGCTCTCGCGATAGTGACGGTACTTTCCGGAGCCGGCTGCGCTTCGCGCACCGAATTGAAGCCACAGAGCTGGGCAGTGGCCGTCCAGACGGCTGAGACGCGCGAAGCGCATGAACGTCTGGCCGCCCATTACGACGAGATAGCCCAAACCATGGATGCGGATGCCGCCGAGGAGCGGGCGATGCTCCAGCAGTACGAGGCGAATCCGCACAAGTACGGCAAGCGCCTCGCGGATCTGAAGTCCCAGGCCGGGGCGATGATTCGCGACTTCGAACACGCCGCAGAAGAAAGCCGGCGCATGGCGGCCTATCACCGACAGATGGGTAAAGAATCGCGGTGACAGCGGCGACCCAGGTCGGGTAGCTCGGGTTCCGCCGCTTAGTGCTGGCCGCTCCGTCTGCACGGTACGTTCACGCCGCGCAGACGGAGCGGTCGACCCCCCATTAGCGGCAGCATGGTCGGGTTACTTATCAGTGCCTGATTTCGGATTCTCTGGCCGGTCCTGCGAAACCAACTTGGGGCAGTGGCGCAGCTGCTGGCAACGCCGACGAATCTCAACTTACAGGACTGCGCTCGGCCCCGATTTTCGCTCTCACTTCCCCAGACCGGCTCTCCCCCGCGCCCGAGACCACCAAAACACGAGCCAGCCGCTGTAATGCTCGGGGCACTTCTCGCTTTCGATTAGGATCGGATCCTCGTCGCTGAGCCGGAAAACGGCGAACCGGCGCCGTCGGGGCCTGAAGCGGCTCGCAGTATGGGCGCATGGTACCCATCACGGGCTTACCGCAGCGCTTGGTCAAGGACTGGTAACAGACCGCGAAATGGGCGGCCTCGGACAATGACAAAGGGAGATAGGCGTTGCCGAGTTCTCCCCGTGTTGGTCTCAGGCGGCGCAGGCGAGTTGCAGCAAGGCGACCTCACCCTGCGCCGACCCGACGGCCAAGGCTGCGCCGGTGGGATGCCAGGCCAGCACCGAGAGGGGCTGCTCAAGAAAGGTGAGATGGCTGACTGAGCCTTGCGGCAGCTGCCAGACAACGAGCATGCCCTTATCGCCCGCGGTCGCGAGCACTGGTCGCCGGGGATGGAAACGCAGGTCGACGATACGGTCCACATGCCGGCTAAGCATCCGGGGTGCGCTCCGGGCCGGTCCGTTGCCGGAGAAGTCCCAAACGACGGCGTCAGCGGCAGCAGCGCTGGCGAGAAATCGCGATCGGGAATCCCAAGCGAGGCGCGTGATCTTGCCGGGATAGCCGGTCATGCCCAGGCTCTTGCCGGTCTTCACATTCCAGACGACCAGGCTCGCGTCCTGGCAGCCGGCGGCTGCCTGTTGGTCGTTGGGGGACAGGCCCAGGCACAGCAACGAACCTTTCCAGTCGAAGCGCCGCTCCGTTCGACTCTGCCCCATCTTCCACAGGCTCACACCGCCGTAGCAGGCGGTTGCCAACCGCCGGCCGTCGCGCAGCCAGGCAAGGCCGGTGATGGTGCTGGCATGCGCCGTCACCTCGAACACGCTTGCGCCGTCCTCATTCCACACTCGGAGCGAGCGGCCAGCGGCCGCGGCGAGTAAAGGGCCGCGCCTCGACCAGGCCAAGTGCTCCACCCACGCACCCCCACCGTTCATGACGGCGATTTGCTGCCCGGTCTCGCCATCCCACAGCCGCACCTGTCCGTCCTGGCCCCCGCTGGCCAGCAACCTGCCTTCGGGGGACCATGCCAGGGTCAGCGTACCCATCCCGTGACCGGCCAGTTCGTGGACGGTGGCGCCGGCTACCGGCTCCACCAACCGGATGGCGCCGTCGGCAAACGCGGCCGCCAGACGCGCGCCATACGGTGACCAGGCCATGGCGGTCACATAGTCGCTGCCGGGGACGATCCACGCCGGGTCGACCAGCGTTATGCCGTCGTCTTCGTTCAGGCCTGACATGCCTCGAATCCCCGCTGCAATTGGCCCCGATCGAGATTGCGGCCTATGAACACCAATTGGTTGTGCCGCGCCTCGTCGCCCCACGGGCGGTCGGTACGCATGTCCATGAGCATGTGCACGGCGTGGAAGATCAACCGCTTCTCCATTCCCTGGAGGCTGACGATCCCCTTGCTGCGGAAGATGTCGGCACCCCGCTCCCGCAGCAACTTGCCGATCCAGTCGTTGAATCGGTCTTGATCGAGGTCGCCCGGTGCTTCGATGCCGACCGAGGTAACCTCGTCGTCGTGCTCGTGCCCCGCATCGAATTCGCGCGCCGCCAACGGCGTAATGTCGTTGCCGTTCTGGCGCAAGCGTAACTCGAATTCCCCCGGGTGATGTTGGGTGTACAGGACATAGTCTCCCGGCCGCGTGATGCTGACGGCAAAGCGCTTCGGGCCGTTGACATCGAGGTCGAGTTCCACCAGCGACGAATCGGCCGTCAGCCTAGCCTCCGGCAACACCGCCACAGGCGGCTCGGCGAATCGTCGGACAGCAGCTTCCAGGCTGGCTTCGATCGGCTCCCCGCCAGGATCGACCCGCAGCCACGCGAGGCGCAAGGTGGGATCCGGGCCATCGTGCAGCACCAGTTGGTAATCGTCGCCCGCTTCGAGGCGAAACAGGCCGGCCCACTCGAAGGGATATTCCGGTTCCAGGAACGTGGGCTTGACGCTCAGGGCGCGCTCCAGATCGAAGCCGCCGACGTTCAGCACGGCGTCCAGGTCGATCTCGGCGTGACGGGTACGGTGGACCCGGGCCAGGGCGTTCATGCCGCGCACCCGCTTCTCCAATGCATCCAGCTCGGCGTCCGACACCAGATCCGCCTTATTGAGCAGCATCACGTCGGCGAATGCGATCTGCTCGCGCACCTCGGCGCTGTCGTCGAGGTGAAGCTGCACGTGCTTGGCATCGACCACCGTGACCACCGCATCAAGCCGGAACTGCTCGGCCAGCTCGTCGTCCACGAAGAAGGTTTGCGCCACGGGTCCGGGGTCGGCGAGGCCGGTCGTCTCGATCAGGATCGCGTCGAATTTGTCACGGCGTCTCAGCAGATTGCCGAGAATGCGGATCAGGTCACCGCGCACCGTGCAGCAAATGCACCCGTTGTTCATCTCGAAGATCTCCTCGTCGGCGTTGATGACCAGGGCGTGGTCGATGCCGATCTCGCCGAACTCGTTTTCGATCACGGCGATCCGCTGACCGTGATGCTCGCCGAGAATGCGGTTGAGGAGCGTGGTCTTGCCCGCGCCCAGGAAGCCCGTGAGCACGGTGACGGGAATGCGATCGGAAGTCGCGGGGTTCATGGGATGCCTCCGGTTTGGATCGTCAGGAGAGAGAGGACTGGGCCTTGTTGCGCTCGATCAGCGCATAGGCGGAATGATTGTGAATGGACTCGAAGTTCTCGGACTCCACGCTAGACGCCGTGATGCGGGGCTCGTCGTGGAGCCGGGCAGCCACGTCGCGCACCATGTCCTCGACGAACTTGGGATGGTCCTACGCATACTCGGTCACGTATCTCTCGTCGGACCGCTTGAGCAGTGCGTACAGTGGTGACAAGGCTCCGGCCTCAAGCCACTCGATCAGCTCCTCTATCCGCACGAAGCCGCGGGTCGCCACGGTCACCGTGACATCGGAGCGCTGGTTGTGGGCGCCGCGCTCGGAAATCGCCTTGGAGCAAGGACACAGGCGGGTCACAGCCACCACCACCCGCACCGGATGAAGAAGCTCCTTGATCCTCACCTTGTCGATCGGGATGCGGCGCAGATCGGCACGGCCTTGCACATCTTCGACGGCGGGAAATCGAGGTTGGGGAAGGCTCACGTCGTTCAAGTCTCTCGGAGAAATGCGGTTCAGCCCCATCCGGTTGAGGGTGATCGGCACGAAGCCTTGGCGTTGATGGCCGACGTCTTCATCCGATCCCGGGGCCTGACTGGTCCTGCGGAGTCTGTCCGGCAGGTCGCCGAACTTGATCCACGGCATGCGGGATGAAGCGTTCACCCTGGGTCGTCTCGAAGGCCGCATCGTTCAGCGCGAAATGATCGAGCGACAGGCTGTAAAACCGGTCGAAGTAGGCTTGCAGGTGACGCTCGATCCGGTGATCGAACTCGGGCCGGACGATCTGAGTCGTGCCCGGTCGGCGGCGGATCACTGCGCCGTTCCTGACCACTAACTCGCCGTTCTTGAACACCCAATCAGCGGCGGCAAACATGGCCGCCTTGTCGTCGCGTTCCGTGTAGACGGCGATGTCGGCCACTGCGCCGGGGCAGAGCCGGCCGCGATCGGCCAGGCCCAGGACCTGGGCGGCGGCACTGCGGGTCATGATGGCGATCTCGTAGAGCGAGAATTCCTTCTTCAAATCCTTCAGCAGTGTCAGGGCGGCCACGTCCGGGTGCAGCCTTTCCTGGCATGCCAGCCGGTATTGGTAATCCATCAGTAGGCGGAACAGCTCCGGATAACGGGTGAAGGGCGCGCCATTGGGGTGGTCGGTGGTGAAGAACACCCGGCTGGGATCGTCCGCCAGCAGGAAGATTTCCAGCCCGATGGCCCATTGCAAGCTGTTGACGAAGCTCTTTTCGCGGTAGCGGTAGGGCACCACGCCACCGGCCCCGTCGCATTCGGCGTCCCACATGACCCACTTGTCGGGGCTGGCGTCGCCGCGCCGGCCGAACTGGGCGATGACATCGCCGGACATCGTCACGGTCTGACCGAACAGCACCTGGCCCACGTCCATGGTGATGTTGGGATGGCGACGGAATCCCTCCAGCAACCGGGCGGCGGCGGAGGAGAAGCCGCGCGGCCCCTCGGCGCCATAGCCGTAGAACTGGATATGGGCGAGGTGCATGGGCAGCCCCTGGGCCGCCTCCATGGTCGCCAGCGCGGTCTCGACGTTGCCGGGCATGCCCAGGTTGTTGCAGTGGACATGCACCGGATGGGGGACGCCGAGTTCGATCACCGCCCGTTGCAGGGCTTCGAGGATACGGCGGGAACTCACCCCGTAGAACGGCACCACATCGTCCAGGCCGAAGCTCCGAACGTTCCACTTGAAGGCGTTCGCGCCGCCGGCGTTGATGACCTTGAGCCCCAGGCAGCGGGTGGCATGGAGGGTCCAGGCCACGTAATCGTTGATCTGGGTCTGGCTGGCCCCGTCGCGCAACAACCGCAGCAGAAAATCGTCGCTGCCCAGAATGACCAGGCCCGCCGTATCGATGATGGGGATGTCGGCCATCTGTAGGTGGGCATCGAGAGCGTTGGCGGGCAGCACCGCCGGCTCCACCACGGTGGTGTAGCCCAGGCGGGCGTAACGATAGCCGGTGTCCACCGTCGACCAGCGGGCAGTCTCGTGCGGATGGCCCAACCGCCGGGCTATGAAGTTCCGGTGCTGTTCCGGCAGCAGTACCCGTGCGGTGTTGGCGTTGCCCCCGGCAATATGACTATGGATGTCGATGGCCCCGGCCATGACGACCTTGCCGGACACGTCGTAGTCCGCGTCTAAGCGCGCGTCCGGTCCGGGGTCCGCGGCGATCCGGCCATCCTCGACGAACAGGTCACGGACTTCGCCGTTCCAGCCTTGAGTGGGGTCGTAGAGCCGGCCGCCGCTTAGTTTGATACGCATGATTCTCCAGGAGCAGGAAAGCTATTCGTAGCGGGCGCTACGGGCGTTGACGGGACGGCTGGCATTGGCGCGCGATGGGCCGCTGGCAACGGGCCTCGGAAGCTCGGGCTCGGCCCGCCCGGCTGGCCGCAACGTATCGGGCGAACGGTCAAACCGGGAAGATCGTTCACTCCGACGCCCGAGACCCGTTGCATCATCGCGGCGCGTTACGTCATGACGCGCGGGGGGAAGCGCACTGAGAACGGCCAAGCGACATGCGCCGCCACGACGATCAATAGGCGGCAACGAACTGCTCCAAAGCCGCCACCGACTGCATGAAGCCGACTCCTGTGGCGAAGGTAAACACTTGCTCCCATGGCGCGCCGAGACCTTTGTCATGCAGGGCGGGGATCAAGTCGGAACTGGCGATGTAGATGAAACCGCCGGCTGCGACCGGCAACAGCAGGGTGAGTGAGGCTTCGGCATACTGTCCCAGCAACAGCGTGGCACCAATGCCGGGCAGTACGGTCAGGGAGCAGTAGAAGTTGTAGCGTATGGCCTGCCCCGGCCGGTAACCGCCGTGGATCAGGGCTCCCACATCGCCGATCTCCTGGGGAATCTCGTGGGCGATGATGGCGAGGGTGGTAGTCGCACCGATCCAGGGGTCGATCCAAAAACTGCCCGTGATCAGAATCCCGTCAACGAAATTGTGCACCGCATCGCCGATCAGGTTCATCCGAGCCATCGGCTTGACGGTAGCGCTGGTCAGCGCATGGTCGTGACGCCAGCGCACCCCTTTCTCCAGCACGAAGAACAGAAACAACCCGCCCAGCACCGCGAGGCAGACCTCGCCTGGGTCGCCGTGCCGGCTGATCGCATCGGGGATCAAGTGGATGAAGGCATCGCCCAGCAGTACGCCTACGGCCAAGGCGACCAGTGCGGGGACCAAACGTTGGAGGCGATGCGGCGGCAGCCACAGCACGAAGGCCCCGGAAAAAGCCACGAGACTGACTGCGACACCGGCGCCGAAGGCGTAGAGGCCAACCGACGCGAAGGAAGTCAGCTCCGTAGTCATCTGCCCCGGGCGACCGGCCTGACCGGTGAAGCCTCGAACTGACGTCGAACGGGCTGAATCAGTGCCGGATTCGCTGCACGCAGCTGTGCAAGGCACCGTTCTCTGCACAACACAAAAATGTGGGCGTTTGCTTGCGGCCACCAATCGCGCCACCCGACACGGCAAGGCTCCCACCCCGAGCCGCCGGCATCGGCGATCCAAGCACCATCGATCACCCGATATCGCGGCTCCTCCTCCGTTAGCGGGTTACTCATCGCCACAGAGGCTGCGCTACCCTGGGCTCGGTGGCGTGGCTTACAGCGCATCAATGCAGGGAGTGGGGTCGGCCTCGCGCCGTCATTGACCACGAAAGGCACAAAAACGCCATGCACTCGGCGCAATCCCCCCACCTTCAGGTGTGAACGGTGCACTTGGTCATTTGTGGCTGGCTGGAAGGATTGCATTGAGCGCTTTCGCTGTTTGACCCTATCGAACATTGCGTGGGCTTTGCGGCTGGGTAACGCCCCGCATCGATGTGCCGGGGAAGCGCTGCCTCGCCCAGGCAGTTCCTCGGAAGATCCGTTTGATCCCGCAGCCCGGCCCGGACCAAAGATTCCGTCATCCCGCAGGGCCTGCCATAAAAGTAACTTTATAACATCACATTCGGGGCGAGACGGTCAATTGAATCCTCATCAGCGGCCGGACGAGGGCATGGCCATCCGTGCCATGGGGCACCGGTCAAAGCGGTTTGCTCTTACCGGCAGCTCTCGTCAACGTGTTGCTTTGGACACGAACCACGTGATTGTTGATGAATGGTTCGGTTCGTCGAGGTCCCATGGGGGCGGAGGAATAGGCCGTGAGACTGCGGTAGCAATGGGGCTGTGCTGTGGTGCTCGTTCCAGACCGAGAAATGGGGTCGGGGTGAGAAACGGTGAGAAAGGGAAACGCCGCCCCACAGGTTAAGGGGTACGCAGACACAGAAAGCCCCTAATTGGCTTAGGCCACCATCGTTTGTCGACGCGAGTTTAGGTAGTTCTACCGATTGTGCGACCAACTGCCCCGCGACAAACTGCGTATGTCCCGGCGCCGAGTGGACATCCGCTGGGTGCTATTTTGGTAGTCACTTGGCGGCTCAGACTTCGCACAGCGTGAGTTATTGCCGTTGCAGCAAACTCGATGATGGAATATGAACGCGATGCACAGATTGCTGATCCGACGAATAGCGCTGATCACCGGGCTGCTTTCGATGGGCCAGGCGACAGCCGGTTCCGCTGACACGAATCGACAACCCAACTCTTCAAGCTTGGCGGTCGGTTGGAACCAGGCGGGTTTCGACGCCAGGCACAGTAGCTACAACCCTTACGAGACGCTCATCAACGAAGGGAATGTCTCGCAACTGTCCGTCGTCTGGAAGGCCCCGATTGGGGCTGGGGCGGTCCTCAGAGCCGTGTCCGGTGGCCGGGTATACCTGACCACAGGGAACCGCTTGGTGACGTTGCGGGCTGGCGACGGCGCGCCCGCATGGACGAAGTCCTTCCAAGGGAACGTGGCCTCAACGGCAATTCGGGATGGCCGTGTCTATGTGGCGGCGAACCACGGCACAGGCAGCCAGCACATCGGCACACTGACGGCGCTTCGCGCAGATGACGGCATGCTCCTGTGGACGAAACTGCGGCGAGGTGCCGAATTCCGCTACGTTCTGACTTCGCGCGATGCCCTCTACACCGCGGTGACCAAACTCACGGCAAGTCCCGGTTACACCTGTCGAGCGACGGTTTCCGCCCGCAACCCAGTCACCGGAAAACCGGTGTGGAGCCGCATCGGGCCCCCGCCCGTCCCTGCGGATTCTCCCTTTTTCTGCTACGCAGCTGGCCCGTTGTCGGAGCGCAATGGTTTGATTTACGCCAGATTCCCATGCACCGAACGTAGCTGTCTATCGCCTCTCCAGGCGTTCATGGCCGATAACGGCATGCCCCTGTGGCGCAAGGACGACGCCAAATTTGACGCGGTGCCGGTCGTTGGGAACGGAGCGGTTTACCTGGGCGGTAACTGGTCCTATGTGGCGTCCGTGTCCCAGTACGGTGCCAAGGATGGAGCGGAGGGTTGGTCCTGGTCCGCGCCCGATACCTTTGCGGGTGCCAGTCAGCCAGCCATGGCGCCAGGAAAGGTTTTCTTTAGCTGGGATGGAGATTCCGGCCTCGCGGAGCTGAAGGCCGTAAGCAGCCGCACCGGAGCGGATGCCTGGACCCAGGCGGGCTATTTTGGCAAGCCCACGGTGGCAAACGGCTTGGTGTTTGTCGCGGGACAAGGGCTCGCCGCCTTCAAGCTCGCGGACGGCACGCCCGCATGGACACACCCGAGTCCCGACGACGAGAACTTCGCGGCTTCCGAAGTGATCGTGGTCAACGGTCGCCTCTACGCGATTTCGTCTTCCGGCAACGTGTACGCGTTCGGCCTATCACCCTGAAGGGGGCTAGCCCGCGCGGGGGTCCGAAATTGGCCCTGGGCAACACGGGCCTGGCCGTCAGTCGTTTTCGCGCCCCGTCGAGCTTCGCTGGCGGTTCCCCCAAGCAGCACTACTGGCGGAAGGGACCGGTGATCTCGAAGGTCATGCCGCGCACCCCATCGGTGCCGCGCTGCGACGTGCAGTACAGCCGCGTGCCATCCGGACTGAATGCCAAGCCGGTGATCTCCGACTCGGGCTTCCAACTGGACGACGTCACCACGTCTCCGTCCTGGCCCGGGGAGCCAGTCTCGCCCCCGCCGTGGCCGACCAACTGCAGGAACGGCGCGGCCACGCGGTTGCGGCCTCCGTCTGCCAGGAGCACCAGTTGCAGATCGTCCGCGTCCTCGCCGACGAAAATGTCCCCCGACGTGCGGTGCACCGTGATGCAGTCCGGGTCTCGGAGCGGAGCAGCGTCGCCTAGGACCGCAGCGTCGTAAATGACCTCGATCTTGTCGGTAGTCGCTTCGAGGGCCCACACCTTGTCGTCGCCGGTCGTGGTGAAGTAAAGGTAACCGTTACTGAACCACGCCCCTTCACCACGGTTGAACGCCGTGGTCCTTCTGGATCGCTCGGGGCGCAGGTGCGTGACTTGAACCCAGCTGACCTTGTCGCCGGCCGCGTTGAGCTTGGCGGCCTCGAGCGTGCCCATCGTCAGGTCACCGAACGTGGTCGGGCGGAAGCGGTACAGCCGTCCGTTCCCGTCGTCCTCAGTGAGGTAAACGTACCCAGTGAGGGGATCGACGACCGCCGCCTCGTGCGGGAACTCGCCGAGCAGCGGACGCTGCACACCCTGCCCGGCCCTGGTTGGGTCGCACTCCCACACGTGACCGTTGCGAAATTCCTCGCCCGACAGCCATGTCCCCCACGGAGTTGCTCCCCCCGAACAGTTCCACTTGGTGCCGCCCAGGATGCGGTAGGCATCGACGATCTCACCGTCAGCGTCGAAGCGGATCGCTGCGGCACCCCCGCCCGTGCCGTTGACCTCGGAGTTTGCGACGTAGATCCATCCCCCGTCGGCCATGGCGAAGGTCGCAGCGCCGTCGGGCTCGCCCACCCACTCGAAGTTCGTGCCGGGAACCCAGTCGCCGGTGAAACCGATGAGCCGGGCCGAGAAGCCCGCCGGTAGGCGGACGCCGAAACGGTCAGCGGGGCCCAAGGGTCCGTAGACGCCCTCGCCCAGAACCACAGGCACGGCAAGCGCCTCACGCCAGAAACCAAAACTGAAGCTCAAAGCAGTGGCGGCGCCAAGCTTAATTGCGGTGCGTCTGTTCATGGCCATCCTGAGAAATTAAGAGGTAATGAATGCAGAGACTTTGGAATTCTATATGGCGGAGAAGATGCATGGATCCGTGATGCATGCCTGCCAATTTCCATTCGGGTATGGATCGCGCCATGACAGCCTGCTCCGGCGGCTTCTCCGAGGATACCCAGGACACTGCGCGATGCTCAGGCGGTTTGCTGCTGCGAGGCGTACGTACGCGCCGCCAACATGGGCGTGAACCTGAGCCGACGGGGGCAGCGAGATCATCGATTCGTGCTGTCCCATCATCGTGGGCTCCAATAAGCCCAGACCCGTGGACAACGGACCGGCAAACGCAGGCGATCGCCTGTCAATCACAGTGACTGAAGTGCGCGACCGCATCACGGCAAAAACTCGGTGGCCATCCGGTTGGACGGCTGCCAGGAAAGCACGACGGACCAGCAGCATCACTTGCCGAGAACTCGAGCAGGCACCCCGCTGGAGCAGCGGGGTCGCACGGTGCTTTACCCTCAGAGGTAGAAATCGTTCGTGGTCAAATCCACCAAACCGGTGAGCTGAATCACCATGTTGGCACCCAAACCTTCCTCGGTCAGAATGATCAGATAGGTCGTATCCCGCGCATCGTTGGCGCGGTCCTGCTGGTACCAGCCGATGGTCCCCACTTCTACCGACCCGGTGTTCACCGGGACCCTCACCAAGGTAAAGGCGTCGTCGATCCCGGCGGTCGCCTCGTTGGCATCGATCGCTGAGAGGTCGATCTTGTCGGTTCCGGCCTTGAAGTCGAGGATCCGATCGAACTTGAAGGTGAGGCCAGAATCCAGCACCTGTTCGTACGCGAATACGTCCTGGCCGAGGCCGCCCACCAGCACATCCTTACCCAGGCCTCCGGTCAGGATGTCATTGCCGCCACCGCCCGAAAGGCGGTTATCCCCGGCATTACCGATCAGTTCCTGCGACAGCGCATTGCCGGTCAGATTGATGGCGGTCGTCGCGGTAGGATCGTTCGTCTGCAGGACTTCGATATTGTTATTCGACCGGGCAAGTCGGTAGCTCACGCTGGTGCTGATGGTGTCAAAGCCCTCTCCGGAGCGTTCGACAATCCGGTCCGACGAACTGTCGACGATGTAGCTATCGTTGCCGCCCCCGCCCGCCATCTGGTCATCACCGGTGCCGCCATCAACGCTGTCCTCGCCGCTGCCGCCGACGAAGATATCGTTGCCCGCGCCCAGATCGATCTGGCCGAATACCAGCCCATTCTGGGTCATTTGGTCGTCGCCATCGCCCATGGAGACATCGCCGAATATGCGGCCCCCGCTCTGGTTGGTCAGCACATCGTCCATGCCGCCGAGAGAGACGTCCCCGATCAACCGGCCGGAGTTTGTCACGTTATCGACGGTGATATTGCCGGAACGGATCGCAATGCCGCCGACAGTGTCGCCTGAGATGATGGCACCTGAGTTCTCGATGACACTGGTTCCAGGCCCACCCACTTGGATACCGACGTCGTCGCCATAAATCAGGCCGGAGTTGATGACCTCGCGGTGATAGGCTCCGGGACCCGTGGGAGCCGCGCTACCGACAAGAACCAGCCCTGTCCGATTTATGAAGAATCTCTCACCGCTTGCGATGATGCGACCGGCGTTGGCGATTCGCACGTCGAGGAGGTTTTGGAATTGCATACCCGCGACCGACGCGCTCACCACGGTAGTCGTCCCCACCGTGATGTCGACCGATCCCGAATAATTCGTGGGTAGTTGCTGACCCAATACACCGAATGCGCCACCACTCAAAACACCGGCAACGAGATGGATCGCGTAGATATTTCCCTCGCCCCACAGACCAAGCGCTGCACTACCGCCGCTAAGCACTCCGTTCGTCGTGAGATCATAAGTCTGTCCCGTGCCCGCTAGATGAATCGCATAACCAGTCGTACTACTCACGAGAGCACCGCCCTGTATCAGCGTGTCGCCGACCTCGGTATAGAACGCGTCACCAGAGGTGGTGACGTTGCCTGGGATAGTTGTCATGGGTAATCCCTTGTCAGTTGGGGGTGAAATTCAGCGGGGCTGGGTACGTATGCGAGGGCCAGGCCAAATATGGCGGATATCGCTAGAGAAACAATTCTATTATTCAATGTTTTAGGCCTTTCTCTTGGTCGATGAGCATGAACCTAACTGGTGCTGACGTCATGGCTTCTCAGCGACTGGGGCAATCAATTTTTCGCTGATCAGCATCGCGGCGCCGACACTCATAATGCGCTGACGTCTCCATACTCCATGCGTCGATCGAAGAGGTCGAAGCAATGGTTCAGGTTGGCTTTTCCGAGAAACGCGCCGACTTACTGCCCCCGTGGTAAAGGGAATGGCGGGCGAGCGACCTCTTTGCCGCGAGTGTGGCCGCGCTAACCGAACAACACTCGGCCAATCGGCAGCGCCCGGACGATATCACACCGCAGGCGCGGTGTGTCGGAGTCTGGTCTGCGGGTAAAGCGGATCCGTGCAACCGGTGTATGCAACGGAGGTCATTCCCGGACGATCCAAATCGGGCGGCAGGCCGGGGTGAGCATCGCGGACTCCGAAGAATGCGGCCAGCCGCGCGCTGAGGCTCTGGCGGAATGAACTGCTTGCGTTCGCAATCGAACAGCTTTTCCGCCAGCCTCGAACGCGGCTCCGTCCTGATCCCGCCGGCAATACCCACCTCGGAGCACGGAGGGCGGAGGGCGGACTCGACGCTACGACGCGCCCCGGACTGGCCCGAACGCATGCGGAAAACCCGAAGGCAGGACGTTGATTCCGAACCTGATGCCGGACGTAGTCCACCGCCAACACGTATAATCGCATGGCGGTCGCGCCGTGCAGTCCGACGTCTGCGCCCATTAGCGCCGCTGCAGCCAACCAAGGCGCGCTACTCAGTCTCCATCACCTAACGGCACGCAACCCACGCGGCGCGCTGTTATTTGTCCCGCCCCCGGTTCCCGATCAGATTCGGGCGGACTAGGCGAATCGGTGGGGCCCCGCCACCGGTCGTCGGCTGTGGCACTTCCCGGGTGGTAAGGAGCATGGGCCGCCCGATCACATTGACATTGCCTTTACGGCTATCGAGAGGTTTTCAAGCGAGTGGAGTTGCTGTTCATTTTCGGACGAATCCTATCGTCGTCGTTTTCCAGCGTCTTTCAAAAGCAGCTATCCCATCACGGGCTGCACCCGTTCTACATCGTCGCTACCACCTATTTCATTCTGAGCCTACTGGCCGCTCCGCTGATCGGCCTGATCGATGCGCCCCTCCTTGGCGGCGCCTTCTGGATCAATGTTTGCCTGGCCTCGTTGCTGGATGTGGCAGGCTGGATGTTTCTGGTCATCTCGTTGTCGAAGACAGACCTGTCGGTATTCGGGCCGCTCAATGCCTACAAGGTCGTGATCTCGACGGTGCTGGGCGTGTTCTTTCTCGGTGAGATTCCCAGCACCCAGGGCATCGTCGGTGTGGCGGCGATCATGGTCGGGAGCTTTTTCCTGACGCAATCCTCTGCCGCGACGGACAGGGGCCGGGCCTTCGGTCTGCTTCTAGACCGCGGCGTACAGGCCCGTTTTCTGTCGATCATCCTGTTTTCCGTCGGCACCGTGTTTTTGAAGAACTCGGTTATGTATGCCGGCCCCTTCGAAACGCTCATCTTCTGGTCGCTCTTCGGGCTGCCGCTGATCCTCCTGGGTAACGCCTGGTTTATCCGCGACCGCTTCATCCAAAGCGTCAGAGCGTCCTACCCCCACCTCCACACGATCGTCATGGCCGGCGTTCTGGTGTTTCTGATGCAATACCTGACGCTGGTTCTGCTGTCGCGGATGCTTGTCGCCTACGCGCTGGCACTCTTTCAGTTAGGCATGCTCCTGCAAGTGGTTCTCGGCCATACCCTCTTCAACGAAGGGCAGTTCATCAGACGGCTGCTCGCCGGATCGGTGATGATGGCCGGCAGCTCTCTGGTACTCATGGCCTGAGGGCCGACCACAGAACGTCGGGCACGGCTGTTTCGGTTGGGCCATGACAGGACAGCAGACTCCGCTGTCTTCCCAGTTCGCAGTCACCGGGATCCAGCCCTCCAGGCGAGGACTGGCGATGAAGGCGTCTCCCGCTTCGTTGAGGGCATCGATCCCCTTGCATCTCTGATGCGTCCGTTCGTCCGAGGACACGCGTGTCCGCGCCAAGTCGTGGCGGTCGGTCTGAGTGCCTTCCGGTGGGTGTGCGACGACCTGCGGAATCCCGGCTGTTTGCCGATACCCCCGCCGGCGCTCACGCCAGTGCGCTGATCTGTTCGCTGGTCGAGACCGACAAGGCCAACGGCCTCGAACCGTACCTGTGGCTGCGCCATGTCTTGCGCCACTTGCCGAACGCTACCACCGCCGAACTCTTCGAAGCCCTCTTACCTTGGAATTGCCCACCCGCGGATTCGATCACGACCTGATCCGCACCGCATAACCTGCAGTTCTTGGACTGCTTGCCAACTTCTCACGCTGAGCCCCGTGAGCGACTGCTTGTCGGCCAGTTCTGACGTTCGACTTCCGGTCCGTGTGAGTCGGCAATGTGGTGCATTGCTGCCGTACGGGCGTCGGGGGAGCAGAACGGCAGCTGTGTGATCTGGCGACGGTGTACTTCCGACCCAAAGCGGTCGGTCGACAGGAATGACATCGGATGGCTCGGCTCAGACTGAAGCGGTCATTGTGCATCGCAAACTGGACCGCAAGTCGTCGGCCCCGGCGGACGTTCATGACGCCCCGCCAACTCCTATCGAACGGCCTCTTTGCGGATCAGGCTCGAGTTCGGCCAGGACCATGCCTCTCTTCGCCGGTCTGATCCTCTTCTGGTTCGCGACTCTGCAACTGCAGAATCTTCTCTAGGTTTTTCGCTCGCGCTCTGCGCCGCACGGCTGGCAAGGTTTCCAGCGAGTGCCGGTTGACGGCTCGTCGCCGGACTCGCCTCTTTTGGGCTGATCGCTAGCCAACGTGCCTCGCCTATCTGTCGGGCAACGGCCTGAAAAAAGGGCTGATCCAGGAAACATACGGGGTTCAGAGGCTCGCATTCGAGCGGGTGCTTGTTGGGCGAGAGTTAGAAGTGTGAAAAGTTACCAAACCGGGCATGAAGTAATTCCGTTACTCGCTGCACAAGGAACCCTATCGTATGCACCACGCGCCGGGAACGTCCGGCAGGTAGCCGAGTAAACGTCACTTCCATCCGATACCGAGGGTCCTCCATCATGATCGCGAAGCCAACTGCCCTGAATCTGCCGCTCTCTTTGCCGATCACGCGAGACGTTCGCGACATCATGCAGGGAGCATGGCGTCGGCTGGCGACAGTGATCGACAGGGCGGCTCGCTTCGGACTCGTGTTGCCGATCGGGGCAGCCAGCATAACCGGTGTCGTGGCGCTGGCGCTGACGGGTGCGCTCGCGTGGCCCCTCGCGGTTGCGACCTTCCTGTGTGTCTATTCGAGCTATCTGATCGATCATTTGGCCGATGTCGGCGAACTGGCTCCGGAACATGAATCGGATCGCACCAAGGCCCTATCGAATCGCGCGCTGTTTTCCGCCCTGGGTCAGGCGGCCTTCATTGGTGCGCTGGCGATTTCCTATGCCTACTCCGGACTCGCGTCAGCCTTGCTGCTGCTCTGTTTTCCAGTCGCGGTCGCGTTGTACGGCACGCCGCTGTTCGGAGCTTTGGCGGGGCGCTTCGTGCCGTACCGGCGATTGAAGGACATTCCCGGGATCAAGGCCTTCTACACAGCGTTCTTCTGGGCCCTACTGGTCGTCTACGCCGCTGGTTTCATGGCAGCGATTGAGCCGCGAGTCACCGGATTCTTTGTCGCGTACGTATTCCTGTCCGACCTCGTCAACACGATCTTCTGCGATTTCAAAGATCTCGAAAGGGATCGGTTAGAGGGGGTCGTGACATTGCCACTAATGCTGGGCGTGGAGCGGACCACGTTATGGCTCCATCGCGTGAATCTGGCGGCACTTGCGGTCCTCTGGGGTGCGGTGATGATGCACTGGGTTCCAAGCTGGTTGATCGCGCTGACGCCCGTGCATCTCTATATCGGGGCGGTGGTCGCTCAAGGGGCCACTTTGGTACGTCGGGGCGGGAATCCGGGCGACGGTCCGATGGATGCGGCCTTCATGTTGTGGTTGCCGTTGGCCTTTATCGGTCTCAATTTTGGCTGCTGAACCAGATCACTCTTCCTTGCCAACCGGTCGATTTCCATGAATCCGCAAGAAACCTTCATCTTCCAGATCTCGGGGACCACCACCCTGTTGCTGTGGGGGATGGCGTACCTGCTGATCATTCGGCGCGCCTTCAAGGATCGAAGCTACGGCATGCCCTTCGCGCCGATGTGCGTCAACGTGGCCTACGAGTTCACGTTCGGTTTCGTCTTCCCGGACGTGCCACCGATGAACTACGCGAATATCGCGTGGTTTTTCATCGACCTCGTGATCGTTTACCAGTACCTCCGCTTCGGCCGGGACGAATTCCCGGCCCTGTTTCCCAGGAACTGGTTTCTCCCATCCGTTGTGCTGGGGATCGTCACAGCCTTTGTAGGGGTTGTTGCAATGACGGTCGAGTTCCACGACGTCAACGGCAACTACTCGGGTTGGGGTGACCAGTTACTGATCTCGATCAGCTACGTGGCGTTGCTGGCGCGCCGCCAGAGCCTCCGAGGCCAATCGGTGTACATTCTGCTGTCACGGATGTTTGGCTCGATCGCGTTGATTCCGGCACAGTACCTCCAGGCACCAGATTCGGTCCTGCTGGTGTTCATTTACGTGGCGTTCATCGTGTTCGACTTGATCTATCTCACCCTGCTGTTGCGGCAGTGCCGCCTGGAGGGAATCAACCCATGGCGGCGGGTTTAGGCGCCAATGATCGCCCAACAGACCTTCGAGTGTCGCATCCGGGTCACTGGGTACGATGACCCCGGTGTAGCCAGCATTATGCGGATCGTTGCTACGACCGCACTGCGGCCGTCACATTCGCGGTCGCGAACGGTGCGATCGCTCACGTTCGTCAGGCTGCCGCTGAGTCTCGCATAATCGGGCGAGCGCGCCGGACAGTGGCTATCGATCGGGGGGAAGCGACCGCCGGCACTGAGGCGACCCCCGAGCGCTCTTCGTGCCGGCGGGTCGGCGCGAGCGATGGCGCGGCATTCCAGGGCCCAGTGATCCGGATTCGCAGCATCGGGCTCGTGCAGTTGCAGACCCAGTTGAAAGCTCCGCCGGCCCTCGCCGCCGATCACGCGACGGCGCCACGTCGCCCATTGTTTGCCTGGCTCCAGCGTGTCGGTCGTGAGCCATAGCGAGTCCCGGGCGGGCCGGCAGGCCGGCGCGAGCGGCGTATCGTCCAGCTTCTTTTGCAGTGCCTGAGTCGGCCGCGCCAGGGTCACGACCCGCCGCGACACCACCTCGGCGCAGTGGCGCAGCGCCGATTCGGCGTCGAACCCCGGCGCCGCGCTACCGGGCATCCGCGGCACGGAGTCCGCGATCAGGGCCTCGAAATCGTCCGGGGCAAATTCCCAGCCGGCGTAAACGTCGTAGCGGTCTTTGCCGGTCGATGGAGTCCGGTAACGGATGGCAGGCAGGTACTGGTCACGGAGCAACAAATGGCGGAGGGACTGCGTGAACCAATACCAGAACAGGAAATCCCGCCCCGCCCGCGTGGCGTCGTTCTGAAAGATCAGCCGGAAATGCAGATCGTTGATCGCCTGGATGGGCCTCTCGGTCAGGCGATAGCAATCCACCTGCCAGCTTTCCCAGCTTGGCACCGGATCGTCCTCGCCCAGGTCGCGCAACTCCGGAGAGGCCAGGGGGCTCCCGTTCGCACTGGGCAGCACCAGGGCTTGCGGCTCGAAGTGGGGAGCTCCGACGGGGAAATCGCCGATCTCCGCCAGCCAGGCCGACAAGCTCCCGCTATCCAAATGGCGCGGGTGGAAGTCCGCAGTGCCGGAACGGCGCTTGACCGGCTGTTCGGTCTCCAGCCAGAGTCGGAACTCACCGGCCCGAACGAAGCCCGGTTCGGGATCGGGGCGCCAGAAGAGATGGAGGATGTTTGCCACGGTGGCAAAAGGACGGCTGAGAAACGGGAAGGCGGGACACGGCGATTCGGAAAAGGAAGGCTAGCAGCGTGACACCGGGCCGTCACCCGGTCGGGTCGCAGAGATCCCCGGTGCCTGAGCGAACCCGTGCTGCGGGGTTTCGTCAGCGACCGTAATTGGAATTCAGATAGCGCAGCAGGACCGGGATTTCATCGTTCTGGATGGGCGCGCCGAGCTTCACCATTTTCTCGATTTCCTTTTCCCAGCCCACCGCGTCCAGAAAGGGCGAGTTCATCGGGATGTAGTCGAGGCTGTGGCAGATCGCGCATTTCCCGATCACGAGTTCCTTTCCGTCGCCCTCCTTGAGCCGGATCAGGCTTTCATCGGCCGAGGCGAGCATCGGTAGGACCAGCACCAGGCGTAGCAGTCGCTTCATCGTCCGCCCTGTCAAGCCACGTGGACCGTGACGCTCTGCACGGCGTTGTGATGGTATCCGGCCGGGTTCGCGACGGGCTCGGGCACCTGGGCGTGCCCAGCCCGGTTTGTGGCCCGGACCTTCACCGTGACATCGCCCGGCCGCGCCGGCGTGATCAGGAAACCCCAGGGACGCCAGGCGAATCGCCCGCGATCTGGCTCCAGGGTCGCCGTCTGCCAGGTCGCGCCGCCATCGGTCGACACGTCGACCCGTTCAATGCCGTGTCCGCCATCCCAAGCCATCCCCTTCACCGCAATGGGCTGGCCCGGCTTGAAGCCCTGGCCCTCTTCGGGCGACACGATCAGCGAATTGACCAGGAGTTCGGTGATGGCTGCAGTGGTTTCGGTCTCCTGGGAAGGGAACCGGGCGTCCGTGACGAACAGTCCCTTCGGCACGCGATAGGCCGATTTCATCCAGAAACTGTCGAGCGGCCGGGATACCACATTGATGCCGGTCAGGTGCTTGAGCCAGTAGCTGGCTGCCCAGCCCGGCACGACCAGACGGGCGGGAAAGCCATTCCAGCGCGGTAGCGGTTCGCCATTCATCGCGAAGGCGATCAGGGTGTCTTCGTCCAGCGCCTTGGTCAGCGGCAAACTCTTGGCGAAGTCCGGGGTACTGGGGAATACACCGGAATCGGCGCCCTCGAAGGTGACTTCCAGCGCATCCTTAGCGAGGCCGGCCCTGGCCAGCACATCGCGCAAACGCACGCCCTGCCACAGGGCATTACCCATGGCGCCCTGCCCCCACTGGATACCGGGCACATGGGGCTGGAAGAACCCGCGACGGTTCCCGGCGCACAGGCAAAGCGCCGGCAGCTCGATCACCTCGAAGTTGCGCCGCAGTTCGGCCAGGGTGTACGCCATGGGCTTACCCACCGCATCGCCGCCGATCTTTAGCTGCCACTGAGCGAGATCGACTTCGGGAATGGCCGAGAGGTGATAGCGCACGAAAAAGCGGTCGTTCGGAGTGTAGAACGCCTGGAACTCGGCCAGCGGCGTTTCGTAATTCGGGGGCCGGTAGGTCCGCTTGATCAGCGCCTGCTTGCCCGGCAACGCGGCCATCACGGCCGAATCGACGGTGCCCGCGGGCAAGGTTGCCGGCCGGACGCGGGACTCGCTGCACCAGGCACCGGCAGGCAGCAGGGCACCGCCAGCTGCGCCCGCGAGGGTCTTCAGAAACTGTCGGCGGCCTGACATATGTGTGCCTCCTCGGCTTACCCGGACTTCAAGACAAGGCCTGGACCCTTATGGCATTACGCCGGGCCCGGGTCAACTGCTGCGAATCCCACCCGCCGGTCGTGACACCCTGGAATCAGACACCCCACTGATCTGTCGGATGGCCTAACCCACACGAGACGGGCGGTAATCCACAACCTATAATCGCGCGTCGAGCGGTCGGCGCGACCGACTCATCGTAAACCGCAACGTCAGTGCTGGGGTCCGGGCCGCTCATCTCGATGGACTGGAAGAGGACGGGTATCACCATGCTGCGGATCGGCAAAACCAAGCCTCACGCCAGGCCCCGCAAGCCGCGCCAACTCGGCAAGGAGCGTCTCAACGCGCTCAGCGAGGGGGTCTTCGCCGTCGTCATGACCCTGATGCTGCTCAGCGTCATCGATGATGTGACGTCGGAAGCCTTCGACGTCCATCACATCGCGCGTTCGCTGGTGACGCTCTGGCCCAAATTCGTCGCGTTCTTCATCAGCTTCCTCGTCATCGGCGCGTTGTGGATCGGCGACAACGTGCTGCTGGACGACATCCGCTACGTAGACGTGCGTTACCTGTGGATCAAGCTGCTGTACCTGCTGACCGTGACCTTCATGGGGTTCTCGGCCACGCTGATCGGCGAGCACCCGGATCACTGGCTGGTCGAAAGCCTATATGGCCTGAACATGCTCGCCGCCTATCTAACGACCTGGTGGTCATTTCGATACGCGGTGAAGACGGGTCTGATGGAAAAGCGCATGGACAATCAGGTCCTGCTCCAACTCATCTGGCTCCGCGTTTGGGCCGGCATCGCGGCCTATGCGATCGGCCCATTCTTTTCGATCTGGAACCCGATGTGGAGCTTCGTTTATTTCATGGCGCTGGCCGTCGCCTTCGCGCTGGTGATGCTTTTCTCAAGCTTCGAATGGGCGCCGACCGCCGATGACGAACCGGCGGACTGACGGGTGGCCGTGACTTCACACGGATCCCTAGCTGTGGTGGCGGCCGACAGCCTGACGGCCGAGATCCTGCTGAGTGCTCACGCCTCCCCAGCGCTGGCGACTGGAAGCGGCATCAGGCTGGACGCGGTAATGCGCCGGATCGAGGCGCTCAGACGCGAGCATGAGCAGCGAATCGCGCCTTGAGCGACAGAAGCAGACGGAACGGCAGGCCCGAGCCGAGTGCCCCGGCCCGCCCCGAACCGGCTCAGGCCGCGCGACCCGCCTTCATGGCGTCCGGCACTTCGACCAGCTTGCCGGTCTTCACGTCATAGATGAAGCCGTAGATCGGAATGTACTTCGGCACCAGTGTGTGATTGCGGATGCGCAGCACGTCTTCGACCACGCTCTGCTCGTTGTTCTTGATCGTCAGCCAGTTGATGTACTTGCCGTCGGCCGAGCCCGGGCCCTTGCCGACATCGTGCCAGCCGTTCGCATCGATCGTCGCGGTGTCCAGACTGCTGGACAGCAGGTCGCCCATGATGTCGTTGGTGAACAGTTCCATGCCGCAGTCGGTGTGATGGATCACGAACCATTCGTTGGTTCCGAGCAGCTTGTGCGAAATGACCAGCGAACGGATCGCATCGTCGCTGGCCCGGCCGCCCGCATTCCGCGTGACATGGGCGTCGCCCTCGGACAGGCCGGCATACTTGGCGGGATCGAGCCGCGCATCCATGCAGGTCAGGATCGCGAAGCCACGGGCGGGCGGCAGCGGCAGGTGCCCCTTGTCGAAGCTCGACACGTAGCCGTCGTTCGCCTTCAGTACCTCGGTCAAGATCTTACTCATGTTCTTCCTCGAATCTCGTTATTGGAATGGAAGTGTGCGGCCCACACGGTCAATGCAGCCAGCGGACTGCGCGGATACGTCAGCCGCCTCACCGAGCGTGGACGCCGGATTGTGAGCCTTCCTTATCGCCTCGGCAATGCCCGAGGATCCCGGTCGGCAAAACCGCCGTTCACGCTGGCGCGGCACTCGCGCGCGGACCCGTTCTGCACAGCAGCATGCGTGCCAGACCTAAACCGGGGGCTCGCATGCGGCATAACAACGGCTTGCCGGAAACCCCTCGACAGCGCGACGAAATTTCACTTCACTAATTGAAGCCTACTTTCGAATCGAATGATGCCCACATCCTCCGCCAGCGGCTGCGTCCCTGCCACGATGAGCTCGGCGCCGTTCTCGCGCCTGACCCCCATCGGTTTCCTGCAGACCTTCGTGCTGGAATTGATGGACCTGTGCGCTGAAGCCGGGATCAGCCCGACCGAGCAACTGATCGAACGGATCGCCCGCGGTGCCGGCCGCTTTTTCGAAGAAGCCTTTCGCGCCGAATATGGCGTGGAAGGGAACCTCGACCGGGAAGGCTACGCCGACCTGATCGTCGGCCTGAAGAACCGGATCGGAGGTCATTTCGCTCTGGTTTCCAGCGATTCGACGTGTCTCCGGGTGGTCACGAGCCGCTGCCCGTTCGGCGAGGGTGTGCGCAACGCGCCCGAATTGTGCCGGATGACCTCCAGTGTGTTCGGCGGTATCGCTGCACGCAATTTTGGCTATGCGCGCGTCGTGCTGGAGGAACGCATCGCGCTCGGCGATGCCGGCTGCACGGTCGCGATCCACCTGACCGGCACCATCGCAGGCAAGCAGGACGGCATCGAATACCGCGGCGGCGATGAACCCGCAGCCGAACCGGAGGGCATCGAAGCCCTGCAGAGCCGCATCGAATCCCGGATGCACGATCTGTGGCGCCAGATGAATACGCGCCGCACGGCGCTGCCGGACTTCGAGAAACCCAGCATCGTCGCCGAATCCCCGGCAATGCGGACAGTTCTGCGCGCCATCGAGACTGTTGCGCCGACGCCGGCCACCGTGCTGATCCGGGGCGAGACCGGTGTCGGCAAGGAACTCGCAGCCCGCGCCGTTCATGCGCTCAGCGAACGCGCCGACCAGCCTTTCATCGCCGTCAATTGCGGCGCCATTCCGGAAGGGCTGGTCGAGAGCCTGCTGTTCGGTCACGAGAAAGGCGCGTTCACCGGCGCCCTCGAGGTGCATCGAGGGTATTTCGAGCGGGCCGACGGGGGCACGCTGTTTCTGGACGAAGTCGATGCGCTGACCCCATCGCTGCAGGTCCGTCTGCTGCGGGTACTGCAGGAAGGCGAACTGGAACGGGTCGGCGGGCACAGGAACCTGTCGGTCGATGTCCGGATCATTGCCGCGACGAACTGCGACCTGGAACGCAGCGTCGCCCATGGCGCCTTCCGCAAGGACTTGTACTACCGCATCAACGTCGTCAGGCTGGACATCCCGCCGCTGGCCGAGCGGGCCGAGGACATTCCACGCCTGGTCGAGTTGATCCTGAAGCGACTGTCCGCACGCTACCGCAAGCCGATTCGCGGCGTCACGCCGGCACTGATGGAGCGTCTCAGGACCTATCGGTGGCCGGGAAACGTGCGCGAACTGGAGAATACGCTGGAAAGAGCGATCCTGTTTGCCACCGGCCCCCAACTCGACAACGTCGAACTGGGCGCAACAGAGCCCTCGATCCCGGCGACCGACCCGGGCTTCAAGGCGCTGCGCAGGGAAGTGTTGGACCGCCTGGAACGGGACTATCTGGAGGACGCCCTGCGCCGCTTTCACGGCGATGTCGCGCGCGTTGCCGCAGCCATGGAACTGACGCCGCGCGCCGTTTACCTCAAGCTCGGCGCACTGGGCCTGGACCCCGCGCCGCACCGCCCGGCGCGGGGCCGTCGCAACGGGAAAAGCCTGCCCTGATCGACCGAGCCGGAATCCACCCTAAAAAGCCGGTAGGATAGACGGCGCGCATCCACTGCCACAGCCTCCGTCTCGCCCCCCGCCACCATGAGCATCGAGCCCTCGCGCCAGACGCAACAGCGTCACACGAAAATTCTCGCGGCACTTGCCATCGGTGTACTCACGACCATCGCAGCAACCAGCGCCTCGATCTGGCAGATGTCGCGCTTTTCGAGCGACACCGCGGCCATCAACCATTCGTATGAGGTCGTCGCGCAAGTCGAGGCGGTCCTGACGATAGCCACTGAAGTGCAGACCGCAATCCGTGGCTATGTCATCACCGCTGATGATGACTTTCTGGGCCCCTACCAGGCGGCTGCCCTGCAGGTTGACGAACGGCTGAGCGAAACCGCGGTACTGGCCGCTCATGACCCGGCGCAAGCGCAGCGCGCGGCGAGACTGGAGCAGTTGTTGCGTGAACGTATAACCCGGGCGCAAGCGCTTCTGGAACTACGACAACGCAGCGGCTTCGAGGCGGCTCAAGCGTACATAGCCACCGGCGATGGCGAAGCCAACCTGACCGCCATCCGGGCTCAGGTCGGGGCGATGCGCAGCGCCGAAGCGGCCTCGTTGCACCGGCGCCTCGATCGTTCGAGCCGGAACCGAAACACTGCCATCGTCGCTGTCGTGGCCGGCAGCGCCTGTTCGGTCCTCCTGGCAGTCATCGCGCTCGTGCTGATCCGGCGGGATTTCTCCGGCGGCCGCAAGGCCAATGCCGCACTGCGCGCGGCGGAAGAGCAGATCCGGTCGGTGCTGAACACGATGCCGGCAGGCGTCTGCGCGGCTGACCGGGAAAGCGGGCGGATCGTGTTCGCCAACGACGCGGCCTGCCGGATGTTCGGCTACCCTCACGATCAGTTGATCGGCATGCCGCCCTCGCAACTGATTCCGCCGGCCGAGTTCGACCACGTCGTATCGAAGCTCGAACAGGCACTGCAAGGCAAGACCCCGATCGACGAGAGCATCCCGCTGGCGCGCGCCGACGGGAGCGTGTTCCGGACCGATATTCGCAACGCCCTGATCGAAATCGACGGGCGCCCTTGCCTGCTGAGCCTGTTCACCGATATCACGGAACGGATGCGAGCGACCGAAGCGCTGCGGGAGAGCGAGGCGCGCGCCCAGCGTCAGCTGTCTGAACTGCAGGCCATCTATGACTCCATCCCGTTGGGTTTGTGCGTTCTGGACCGGGAAGTGCGGTACCTGCGGATCAACCCCCGCCTGGCTGCAATCAACGGGGTACCGGCAGCCGATCACATCGGCAAGACGGTTGACGAGATCATTCCTTCCATTGCCCCCAAGGTCCGAGCACTGGTGGAACACATCTTCCGCACCGGCGAAGAAGTGACCGAAGTCGAACTCAGCGGCGCAACCCTGACCGAACCGGCCGTGATCCGAACGTGGATCGAGCAATGGTTGCCGCTCAAGGACAGCCACGGGCAGATCGTCGCCATCAATGTGGTCGTCGAGGACATCACCGAACGCAAGCGCGCGGAGGAGACCCTGCGGCGCACGAGCGAGCGTCTCGAACTCGCGCAATGGGCCGCCCGCAGCGGTTCCTGGGACTGGGATATTGCGGACGACCGGTTTGATTGGTCCACGGAGACCTTCAAACTGTTCGGGCTGGATCCGCAGCGGGACGAAGCCGGATTCGAATCGTGGCGGCGCGCGTTGCATCCGGATGACCGCGGCGCGGCCGAGGAGCGCGTTGCGGCTGCGCTGCGGGACGGCTCGCTGCTGGACAGCGAGTACCGCATCGTACTTCCCGACGGCTCCGTGCGCTGGATCAATGCGCTGGGACGCACGACGCGGGATGCGGAAGGCCGCGCCGTCCGTATGGCAGGCCTGTGTATCGACATCACCGAACGCAAGGAAGTCGAGGCCAAGCGGCGGGCCAGCGAGGAGATGTTGCGCTTTACGCTGGACCACACGCAGACCGGGCTGTGGCAGTGGGATGTGGCACACGGCACGCTCGAAGCGACCGCTCAGAACCATCGCTTGTTCGGTCTGCCCGACGACGGCTCACAGACTTCGCCGGAGATCTATGGCGCCCTGATACACCCCGACGACCGCGACCGAATCGGCGCCGCTTTCGCCGCGGCGTTAAAGGGTGCAGGCCGTTACGACGCCGAATACCGCATCCGGCGACCCGACGGCGAGGAGCGATGGATACACTCGGTCGGCAGCGTGAGCAAGGATGCGCACGAACAACTTCAACTCGTCGGCATCTCTCGCGACATCACCGAGCGGAAGCGGAACGAGGAGGCGCTGCTCGACGCGGACCGGCGCAAGGACGAGTTCCTCGCGACGCTGGCGCACGAATTGCGCAACCCCCTCGCACCGCTGTCGGCGGCACTGGAAATCATGCGGACGGCGGGCGATGCTGCGCCCACGCCGCCGGCGCTCCGCGACATGATGGAGCGACAGCTTACGCACCTGGTCCGGATGGTCGACGATCTGCTGGAAGTGTCCCGCATCACCCGGGGCAAGATCGAGTTGCGCAAGGAGAGGGTCAACCTGGCCACCGCAGTCGATCATGCCCTTGAAACCAGCCAGCCGCTGATCGAGGGAGGAAACCACAGGCTAATCGTGTCGCTGCCATCCAAACCGCTGATCGTCGAGGCCGATCCGGTGCGACTGACCCAGGTGATTGCCAACTTGCTGAACAATGCGGCCAAGTACATGGACCAGGGCGGAAGCATCCACGTAAGGGCGGAAAGAAGTGGCGATGAAGCCATGCTCAGCGTCCGCGACGAAGGCATCGGCATCGCGGCCGAGAATTTGCCGCGCGTATTCGAGCTTTTCGGCCAAATCGACCGCTCTCTGAATCGTGCGCAAAGCGGCTTGGGGATCGGTCTGGCCCTGGTACGCCGGCTGGTCGAAATGCACGGCGGGAGGGTCGACGCCCGCAGCGAAGGGCTGGGCCTCGGTAGCGAGTTCGTGGTTCATCTGCCACTCTCGGCACCGGTGCCGGATCCGCTTCCGACGCGCGCGGCATCGTTACCAGGCACTCCCTCACCGCTCCGCGTGTTGGTGGTCGATGACAACCGCGACGCCGCGGACACGCTTGCGATGCTGATGACAGGCCTCGGATCGACGGTCAGGGTGGTCTATGAGGGCGCGGCCGCGCTCGAGATCCTCCCGGCCTTCGAGCCGGACATCGTGCTACTCGACATCGGCATGCCGGGAATGGACGGCTACGAAGTGGCGCGACGGATCCGCCAGTTACCGTCAGGGGCGCGCATCCTGCTGGTTGCCGTCACCGGCTGGGGGGAGGAAAAAGACCAGCAACGCACCCGGGAGGCGGGCTTCGATCGCCATCTGACCAAACCGGTCAGGCTCGATGCGCTGAAGGCACTGCTGATCAGCCTGAAGTCTCCGGCGCAATCCGAATGCTCAGCCCCCTGAGACGCGCAGGGGAACGGTCCATTTCCGGCATACCCGATCCCGGTAGACACCATTTTTGCAATATAATCAAAGGCCTCTATGGCATCCTGTAACGAACTCGGCATGACGACTCCCTGGCGTACCCGATGGACCGGACTGTGGCGGTGGTTTTTGATCGGCACGTTGGTCCTCCAGGGCTGCGCGACCGTCTACAAACCGCAAAACCGTGGCATTCACGCGATCGACAACGCCAAGGGCTATCGCCTGATGAAGAGTCGCAATGGCGACTACGGCGACCATCTCGTATTCCTGGCCTTTTCGGGCGGCGGCACACGCGCTGCCGCGCTGAGCTATGGCGTACTGCAGGAACTGCGGGACACGCAGGTCGACAGCCGCGGCCGGCGGGTCCGGCTACTTGATGAGGTCGACAACATCAGTTCCGTATCCGGCGGTAGTTTCACCGCCGCCTACTACGGCCTGTTCGGTGACCGGACCTTCACGGATTACGAGAAGGTCTTCTTGCGGCAGGGCATTCAGGGCACGTTGATAGGCCAGCTGTTCAATCCGGCCTACTGGTGGAACAGCCTGTTCAGCGCCTTCGACCGGACCGAGATGGCGATCGAGTTCTATGACAGCCATATCTTCGAGCGCAAGACCTTTGCCGACTTCGACCTTAAGAATGGTCCCTACATCGAGATCAATGCGACCGACCTCGGCAACGCGAATCGGTTTTCCTTTATCCAGGCGTACTTCGACCTGATCTGCTCGGATCTCAACGCGTTCTCGGTAGCCCGCGCGGTGACGGCATCGTCGGCGGTACCCGTGGCCTTCCCCACTGTCGTACTCGAGAACTTTTCCGGCGACTGCGACATCAGCCAGTCCGGTATCGTGCGTTTTCTCAACCAGCCGGAGAACAGCAAGGATCCGCGGTTGGCCGAATTGCAGAAGCGACTGGAGTCCTATACCGATCGCAAGGAGCACCCCTACATCCACCTGGTCGACGGTGGCCTGTCGGACAACCTCGGCCTGCGCGCGCTGACAGACCGCATCGAGACGATCGGCAGCGGCCTGCTGTTGAACACCAACGGCCGACCGCCCACGGACGTCCTGGTCATCTCGGTCAACGCCGAGGTCGACCCGGAGCGCGGCATCGACCGCTCGGCAGCCAAACCCTCCGTGATCGATACCATCAACGCGTTCTCGGACGTCCAGATGTCCCTCTATAACAACGAAACCAAGCTGTTGTTGAGTAACAAGCTGAAGGATCTCGAAAGCAGTCTGACGGCACGCGGACTGAACGTGCGCTTCCACACCGCCGAGGTGTCGTTCGCGTCCATTCAGGCCAAGACCCTCAAATCCTACTTCAACAATCTGCCCACGACGCTTGAATTGTCCGACATCGAGGTCGACATGCTGATCGACGCCGGTCGTGACCTGCTGCGTAAAGACCCGGGCTTCAAGGGTTTTCTCGCCGTGAATAATGGCCAGCGAACAGCAGTTGCCCCGTCGACCTCGAGCAGTGCTCCCACCCCTGCCGGAGGGGCGCGTTGAAGCCGCTATGGCAGGTGGTCACCCACCCGGGAAACATCTGAACCTAAGCCATCCCGGCATTGTTCAGCGCCCGCCTGGGTTGAGGAACCACCCCGCGCTAGCAGCGCCGCGTGCAGGCGGCGGAACTCGAGGATGGCGCGGTCCGCACCGATCGGCCGGTCGTCATGTGCGTCCGCGCTGTCGGCCGGCGTCTGCGTCACGACGACGCGCCGATCCTGGTTCAGTATGAAACGGTTGCTGAGGCCGATCATGGCCTCGAAAATTTTCGCCACCAGCGGATTGCGGTGGCGGTGATAGACGCGCAGGTAGTAGCGCGTCTTTCGCCCGTTGATCGGCACGAAGGCGACGAACTGCTGCAGGCGGGGTGCGATGTTCAGCAACCAGATGCCGGGAAACATGAAGCTCAGACTGGCCCGTCGGTCGGCCGCCGCTTCCCGTAACTGCTCCGGACTGCGCGCGACCCGACCCTCGTCCCGCGAATTGGTCACCCAGACCCGGATACCCTGTAGATCGGCCTCGACATGAGGCCCCTCGACGAAACTGCGGCTGCCGGCGCCGATGGTCGTGCGGTGCACGAAGGCAAGGTGTGCCACGTCCAACTGGTTCTCGATCGCGCGGGTGTAATGGACCGGCCAGTCGACAGCGATCGTGCCATGCCGCCAGCCTTCTGCCAACTGCGCGAACTGCGGTACCGACGGATACTCCGCGCGCGCCTCGCCCCACCACAGCCAGATCAGGCCATCGATTTCCCGTAGGGCAAACGTCCGGACCGCCATTCCCTTCGGCACCCGGCCATTACGCCCGATCGCCGGGATGTGGCGACACTGCCCGCCCGCATCGAATTCAAAACCGTGGAACGGACACACCAGCCGGTCATCGTAAATGCTGCCGCCGCTGAGGGCAGCACCGAGATGCGGACAGCGATCGAGATGCGCGTGCGGCTGCCGGTCGCGGGTGCGCCAGAACACCAGGCACTGGCCGAGACGCTCGAAGCGCCGCGGTTTGCGGCCCACTTCGCGACTCTGCAGCACGGGATACCAGAAATCTTCGGGGAGACGCATTGGCTACGGATCAGCAGGGAAAGCAGAAGCCGCGGCGGTCAGGAAACAACGGCCGACGCCGGATGCTAAACCGAATGCCGATGCAAAGGGAACCCGAATCCGGCGTGGCGCCAGGCCGGAACAGGGGGCCGGACTCAGGTCACCGGCGGCCGTCACCGCAGCGGCCCTCAGGTACGATCCGTGCCATACGGGTACCGCGAAACCGGGGCGACCGGTTATGCTGTCGCGAGCGAGGAGACCGGTCGCCGACACCAGTGCCACCGATATCCATCCGTCCGACTGCCACCCACCACCACCGCGCTGCATGCGGGAATCGGGGACATGGTCGGTCGAAGTCTTACGAACCCGCACCGCGACGCAGGTCACTCGCTCGATCGCGGCAGGCGCCAGACGACGCGCTCGGCGTCCCGCCGTACCGGAATATGCTCCACGACACCAAAAGGGGGTCATCCCATGCTGGAACCCAGGCAATCATCGCAACGCGGCACGGCTCAACTGGGCTGGCTCGAATCCCGCCACACCTTCTCGTTCGGCCATTACTTCGACCCGGAGCAGCAGGGCTTCTCAGATCTGCTCGTGATCAACGAGGACAAGGTCCAACCGGGCCGCGGCTTCGGGACACACCCCCATCGCGACATGGAGATCTTCTCGTATGTGCTGTCCGGTGCGCTGGAGCACAAGGATTCGATGGGCACCGGCTCGGTGATCCGGCCCGGCGACGTACAGATGATGAGCGCGGGTACGGGGATCACCCACAGCGAGTTCAACCCTTCGCCGCAGGACATCGTGCACTTCCTGCAGATCTGGATCGTGCCGAACCGCAAGGACGTGACGCCGCGGTATCAACAGGAGCATTTCGGCGACCAGGAAAAGCGCGGGCGGCTGCGCCTGATCATCTCGCCGGATGGTGCCGAGAGATCGCTGTCGGTCTATCAGGACACCCGGGTCTACGCCGGGCTGTTCGACGGCGACGAAGAGGCAACCCATGCGCTACCGCCCTCCCGCTACGCCTACGTTCACGTGGCGCGAGGTTCGCTGCAGGTCAACGGGGTGGACTTCGCCGCAGGCGACGGTGTGCGCATCCGGGACGAACGGAATCTCACTTTCCGCCGCGGCGTCGCGGCCGAAGTGCTGCTGTTCGATCTGCGGCCGCGGGAACTTCCGGAAACTTGAGGGCGGGACAAGGAATCCGTCTTCCAGAGACGCGGGGAGAGCCGTTGCACGTCCGATGTGCAACGGACTCAGCCGCCAGCAGTACCAGGCTCGCAAGCCTTGTTCATCATCATCGTTAAGGACCCGCCGCGCCCGCGCCCTGGCTCTCCGTCTCTGACGAGCCGCAGTCTACCGGCCGCCGCGCCGACCGCTGCCTCGTCCCGCTCCGCCAGGGTAGCCACCACCGCCCATCCCTTGCCCAAACTCGGTCTGTTGTCGGCGGCGCTGTTCCATTTGTTGCTGCTGTTCCAATTGCTGCCGGTCGCGTTCCCGAAGTCTTGCCTGATCTCGTTGCTCTACAGTGACGCGCTCGCGTTCCTGTTGCTGTTCCTGCGGGCGTTGCGTGTCGGCCAGGACGACTGCGGCTGATCCCGCAGTGAACAACGTCACCAACATAGCAAGCGTTACCGGGACGAGTTTCCCTCGACCCATGACCCTATCCTCCCCTTGCCTCTGCAAGCCGACTGTCAACCGGCGTCGTTCACGGCTCTAGGCTAGATCTGAACGTCACCGAAATATCGCGTTAGAGCCCCGGGAGGCGCGTGATATAGACGCCAGCCATATCATCATCCTCTTCTTCCGCGGCCACGGTGCCTGTTGCGCTCATTTTTGCGCTGACCGCCAACCAGCCGCCCCGCAACCCTTCACGTTCCAGACCGAGCTCCGAGATGATCGAAGCTTCAGGCGCCTCGGGATCGAGCGTTCGACCGGGCATCGACGTATCCAGCAACGTTGTGATGACCGCACGGCCCGGGTTGCTGGCCAAATAGATGCCCGTTGTTCCTGCGAGTGTCGTCGCCTTGAACACCGTCCGTACCGAAGCGCCGCTACCCAGCGCCGAAGCCGAAACGAAAGCTGTCGATCGCCAGCGAGGCGGTTCGCCATCATCGGAATCGCCCTCGCCTTCTCCGCCAGTCGGAATGCCGTTGGCTGCGCACCATTCCACCGGAGGCGCCCCCGAGTAGTTCCAGTACACGAAATCGTCGAAGGGCGAGCTTTCCGTCCCGGTCCGGGCAACCAGACGCAGCCCATTCTTCCGCGCCTGGGTGTCGAGGACGAAGATCCCCTGATTCCTTGGCACATTGACTGTCGTATCGTTGGCGAAGCTACGGCAGTAAGCGATCCGACATTGGTTGCCTTCCGTCGGGCACTGCAGCGTCTTCGTCGCCGATTCCGTGCCCCAGGAACCCCAGAACCCCACGAAACGCCCGTCGAACGACACGGCCTCGCCTATCCTTGCGAACCTGGGCTGGCCGGCGAGCGGGACACCCTGTTCGTCCACGACCGGCGTACCCTGGGCACCCACCGCAATCAGTGAGCGGAGGCGCGGATTCGGGCTGACCGGCGCCAGAAAGAGCCCCCCCAGCGTCGGGGCTTCCTCGTTGTCGAAGCCCGCGAACACCACTAGGCGCCCCGCAGCGCTGGGCGGTGCCGTGGATCCAAAGGGCGTCATCGTGCCCGGGATCAGAGTCTCCCGGCTGGTCGCAATCGCGATCACCGGGCTGCTGCCGCCCGCCGGCGCCAGGGCGGCGCCCTCCGCCAACGGAATCGGCTCATTGCGCAGTTTGCGGAAATAAATTCCGGTCCTCCCGTCGGGCGAGTTGCCTTTGAAGACGACGGTATCGCGATCCGTGACGGAGGGTGAACCGGGGAACACGTCGAAGGACATCCCGGGTGAACCGGGCACCGCAAAGAACCCGAAGTCGGGGACGACGCCAAGCTTGGCAGCGCCAGTGATCAGGGCGCCATAGGGATTCGTGTAGATACCCGTCGTCCCAGCGCGGGTTTCGGAGCCATCGGCCGCCAAATACCGCCACACAGGCTGATGGTTCCCGCGGGTCGCGATCGTATTCGAATATGCGTCGATCCGCGGAAAGGACGGCGTTTCGGCAAACAGACTGCCGAGGTTGTTCGGCTGCGGGACGACCGTATTCCGATCGAGGATCTTGACGATGGAGCCACCGCGCCGAGCCATTTCGCGCATGTAGATACCGTGCGTCGCCGGACCCAGTGGCGGACCACCCCGGCTGCGCGCCCGGATCACCACCGTCCCGCGGAGATTGACCGAGGGCTGGTTGTAGCTGTTGAACGTTCTTCCCCCGGCATCGGGTATCGGGTCGTTGTTGTTGACGACCGTCTGCCAGTTGAGTTTCGGTGGGGGTAACGGGTCGGCTAGGGGCGTCGTGTCGACTGACCATAATGCGGCAGCGGCCAGGCAGCCCAAGGCCATTGGATAGCGGAGTCGTTTCATTATTGTTCTCCTGGGGCGAGTTGGGGTCCTTGCGCTTCGCCTATTTCTGCGCTGCACGTGGGACACAAAACAGGTGGAACGTTTCAGCGATGACGCGCGCGGCGCGGGAAAGGGGCCCGGCTCGGGCCGGCCAAGGCGCTGCCCTGGCCGGCCGGTGACGAGGGGAATCGACTTGTCTTCGTCAGCCCTCGATGATGTGCGTCGATGCTCGTCGCGAGAACTACTTTGGCTTCCCGCCTGTCTTGCCACCGCCGCTCGCCTTCGCGGTCACTTTGATATTGAGGTAGGCGTCGTTGCCATTCGCTGTGCAGGTTCCAGCGTCACAACCCGTGAACGTGACAGCGGGTGTGCTGTTGAACCGGATCTGGTAGTCTCCCGCCGCGGTGACGCGCAGGTTGTAGCCGTACACGATCTTGCCGGTGGCGTTGATCTCGGGCGCGATCGGCTGGAGCGGTACGGCAAACGCGCCGGTTCCCAGGTTCTGCACGCTGATCTGCATGCCGGCGTCATGCACCACCCACGACGCCTGTCCTACGTCGACCGGGATGTCGTTCCAGCCGGTGATGGCGTCACCGCCGGCCAGGTGCCCATAGGCGGAAAGCCGGTCGAGCGTGCTGGGCTGCAGCTTGACGACGTTGTAGCCTTGCAAGGTCCCGTCCGAAATTGTCGCCGTAAAGTCGGTCATGTTCGTGAGGACGAGCTCGACCCGGATCGGGCTGCCCGTGCTCAGCTTCGCGTCGCCCGTGAGGTTGTCGCCCCAGTTGCCGTATACCGATGCTGCGGCTGCGTTGAAGCACTGCGCCTGCCAGGTGTTCACCTTCTGGACCCAGTAATAGCCCGGGAGCTCATACCCGGTCTGCGGGGTCCCGGTGGGCGGTACCAAGTCGGACGGTGCCGAGTCTGATGGGCCGCAGACCAGAGTCCCCAGGGAACCGACCAGGATGGCCGGAACCGACAGGTTCTGGGCGGCCGTCTCCTCGCCACCGCCACCTCCGCCGCCGCCAACACCCGGCGGCCGTGCGGCAAAAGCGACCGATGTGGCCATCGCACCGCTCAGAATGAGCGCGATGGTTCGATTGAGTGTCTTGGTTTTCATGACTGCTTTCCTTCGTTGAATCGCGAAGTCCCTTCGCTGTTTTTTTGTCTACCCGTTATCGCCTTGTGTCCGCGAGGAGGTTTCCTGCCCTCAGAAACAGCCGGTTTCGCTCTACCCCCACACAAGACTCAGCGCAACTGTATGTCAGTGGAAAGCAGCCTGTAACTGACGTTCGTCACTTCTTTGGAACAACCGCTATCGAACAACGTACGGGGCCTTGGTCTGGCACAGGAGGCAGCGAGGGCCGAGCCCGACATCGACCGACGATGGATGAGAGCGTTGACGCGTGCGACTGCAACGTCCTCCCCATGAAAGAGAAAACCGGGGTAAGGGACTGCGCGGGTGATGGCTGGAATAACCATGGTGAACCCGCCTTGGCGCATTTCCGCCTTCCGGGTCCTGATCGCCCTCCAAGCCCTGTGCGCTCTGGGCTTCCGCGAGGCAGTGACCACGGGTACCGCGTCAATTGAGGTGCGTAAAGCAACCCGTGTCGCTAATCCGTCGTTCCGGGTCGGAACCCGGAACCGAGAAGCCCAGGGATGGCGAAGCCGAAGCATCCCCGTCACTGGGCGCCGGAGTCCCGCCTGGCGTGAGCTACAAAACCACTGCCTTAACGAGAGGTAAGGCTTCTGTCCTAGGTACTTCTGCCGATTTTCTGCCGGATGAGTGGACCGCAGACTACACATCAGCGAAGACTGATATGGCACTCCTGACGTGAGGGCAACAGATGGATGCGACGACCGGTCCGGCAATCCTCCCAAAAGACTCTCGAGCGGTACTCCATGGGATAGGCGGAGCGCGGGCACACCCCGAGTGTTGTCCTGGCTGCTGCCGCCTGCAGTGTCTGCTGGATCCTTCGGCTGCCAGCCGTTGCCGCTCCGAGTTGATCAACCCGATAGGGACGCTCAAGCATCGGGAAGTCACTTCGGGAGAGCCCATCTTTCGTTCCACCGACAACCCGAAGGCGATCGTGATCATTCGCTCGGGTCTGGTGAAACTGGTCGACTATTCGGAAGGCGGTACGGAACGGATCGTGCTGCTGGCAGGCCGCGGCAGCGCGGTCGGTCTGGAGGCAGTAATTGGGCAGCCTATGCGTTACGGCGCGGTCGCCATCCGATCCGCCCAGATCTGCCGGATTCCCGTCGCTGTCCTAACGACCTTGGCAAGCACTGATCCCGGTGTCTACCGGCAACTGATGTCCCTGTGGCAAGCCAATCTCGAATTTGCCGACCGGAGCCTGTCGCGCTACTCCAGCGGTCCGATTGCGCTGCGCATACTGCGGCTGATTGCCGACCAGGTATCCACAGAACCCACGAACGACAATTTCGAGATCAACTTGTTGCGGCGGCAGGACATGGCGGCCGTGATGGGAGTGGCTCCGGAGAACATATCCAGAGCCATCGCGGAATTTCGGCGCAAAAAGCTGCTGCGCAAGGTGAAGCGGGATGTTTACCGTTGTGACCTGAAGCAGCTCAGGAATCTGGTCAAGACGCTGGCGATCCAGGCTGATAACGAAACAGGCAAAGGAAGGGTCACGAAGGCTCGGATACGGGCTCCTTCATGATCGTCCTGAGGGGCTTGGTCCGCACGGGTGACGGGCGGCACGCCGAAGGTCGCGATGGATGCGCCGGGCAGGCACTCGACACCGCCCCACCACGAACTTGGCAGGTAATACGCTCGGCCTCGCCTGTGGCCGACGGCCTGCGCTGCAGAGAGCGGCGCAGGGAGGTGCGCGTGCTCAGTCCTCGCTCGGCATCAGCGGGAAATCGAGCAGATCGCGTCGATAGACTTCATGCAACTCAGCCAGGGGGCGGTAGGCACGGTCGAATAGCAGTGCGCGGTGCTCGAACAAGGCCGCGGGCATAATCAGAGGCTGCTCGGAATCCCGGTCGGTCAGCTGCGGCTCGAGTTCCCAGCCGGCAGGCAGCGGCGACCACAGCATTTTCGACGCGAAGGTTCGGCGGGACGGGTCCAGCGGCTTGACGACCTTGCCGAATGGGATGTCGGTGGTTTCCAGCAGCCCGTTCATCTCCGGCTCGAGCCGGCTGGGCACGTACCAGTTCTCGGCCTCCGACAGCACCCGGTCCCCGCAGCGCAGCTGGACGCGGCGATACTTTATCTCGGTTTCCGGCTCGACGCGCAGCCGCTCGCGCTGCTCGGGAGTGGGCGCGGCGTCGCCCGACCTGACGCGATGGACAAAGACGCGCGGAGGGTCGGCGAGACGATGGGAGCCGCACCAGGCTTCGAGCGTCGCAGTCGCCGTACGGCTGGCGAGGAGTTCGGCATTGAGCTGCTGAATCAGCGCCTGGGCCGCGAGGCGCGACACGAAGGAGTCAGGCCAGGCGGGCTTGTCCGGGGTTGCGGCACAACCCGCAAGCGCCGCGGCGAACGCAAGCGCCGCTAACCGTCGACTGAACGAATGAAGGTGTCGCCACATCGCTGGGTGATCCTCGAGGTGCTTACGGGGCCGGGTCGATGCCCAGGCTGCCCCACAAGGCATCGACCCGCTCCCGAACATCGTCACGCATCCGGATCGGCACACCCCATTCGCGGCTGGTTTCTCCCGGCCATTTGTTCGTGGCATCGAAGCCGGCCTTCGACCCGAGTCCGGACACCGGCGACGCGAAATCGAGGTAATCGATCGGCGTGTTCTCGATCAGGGTCAGGTCGCGCGCGGGATCCATCCGCGTCGTGATGGCCCACACGACGTCCTTCCACTCGCGCACGTCGACGTCGTCGTCGACGACGATGACGAACTTCGTGTACATGAACTGCCGCAGGAAGGACCATACCCCGAACATAACCCGCTTCGCATGCCCCGGGTATTGCTTCTTCATGCTGACGACCGCCAGCCGGTAGGAACAGCCCTCGGGCGGCAGATAGAAATCGACGATCTCGGGAAACTGCTTCTGCAGAATGGGCACGAAGACCTCGTTCAGCGCGACGCCGAGGATCGCCGGCTCGTCGGGTGGGCGGCCGGTATAGGTGCTGTGATAGATCGGCGCCTGCCGTTGCGTGATCCGCTCGATCGTGAACACCGGGAAGCTCTCGACCTCGTTGTAGTACCCGGTATGGTCGCCGAATGGGCCCTCGGGCGCATTGTCGTCCGGATACAGAAACCCTTCGAGGACGATTTCGGCGCTGGCCGGCACCCGCAGTTCGCTGAGCTGCGCCTTGGCCACTTCGGTCTTGGAACCGCGCAGCAAACCGGCAAAGGCGTATTCCGACAGCGTGTCGGGTACCGGCGTGACCGCACCAAGGATCGTCGCCGGATCGGCGCCCAGCGCCACCGCGATCGGGAACGGCTCACCGGGATGGGCCGCCTGCCAGTCGCGAAAATCCAGCGCGCCACCGCGGTGGGCCAGCCAGCGCATGATCACCTTGTTGCGTTCCAGCACCTGCAGCCGGTAGATCCCGAGATTCTGCCGCTCCTTGTGCGGGCCGCGCGTGATGACCAGCGCCCAGGTGATCAGCGGGCCGACATCGCCCGGCCAGCAGGTCTGGACGGGATAGCGGCCGAGGTCGATATCGCTGCCCGACAGAATCAACTCCTGACAGGGCGCGTGGCGCAGTTCCTTGACCGGCATGTTCAACACCTGCCTGAACAGCGGCAGCTTGTCGAACATGTCGCGCACGCCCTTGGGCGGATCCGGCTCCTTCAGGAAGGCCAGCAGTTTGCCGACCTCGCGCAGGGCTTCGACGCTGCTCTCGCCCATGCCGAGTGCGACGCGCTGCGGCGTCCCGAACAAGTTGCCCAGCAGCGGCACATCCGAGCCGCGGCAGCGTTCGAACAGCAGCGCCGGCCCGGCGCGCCGCAGGGTACGGTCGCAGATTTCGGTGATTTCCAGGTAGGGATCGACCTCGATGCCGATGCGCCTGAGTTCACCCTGTTCTTCCAGCTGGGAGATGAACTCCCGCAAATCACGGTATTTCATGCCGTCGTTCTCATGCCGCGCGACGCTGCTCCATCATGCGTTCGAGGATGGGCCGGAAGATGATTTCCATCGCCATGCCGACCTTGCCGCCGGGCACGACCACGGTATTCCAGCGTGACATGAAGGAGTTCTGCACCATCGACAGCAGACCGGGGAAATCCACGCCGAATTTTTCGGGATCGTTGATCCTGATGATCACGAGACTCTCGTCCGCCGTCGGTATGTCGCGCGCAATGAACGGGTTGGACGTATCGACCGTCGGCACGCGCTGGAAGTTGATATCGGTCAGCGCAAACTGCGGCGTGATGACGGTGACGTAATCGGGCATGCGGCGCAGGATGGTGTCGGTCACGTCTTCGGGCTTGTAGCCGCGTTCGGCCGTATCGCGATGGATTTTCTGGATCCACTCGAGGTTCAGGATGGGCACGACGCCGATCAGCAGATCCGCGTATTGCGGCAGATTCAGCGTGTCGGTCACCACGGCACCGTGCAGTCCCTCGTAGAACAGCAAATCGGTGTCCGGCGGCAAATCCTCCCATTCGGTGAAGGTACCGGGCTTCAAGCCCCCGAAGCGCGCGCCCTCTTCATCGTCGTGGATATAGTGCCGGCGTCGGCCGGTACCGTCCTTACCGTACTGACGAAACAGCGCCTCAAGTTCATCGAGCACGTTCGCCTGAATCGAGAAGTGGCTGAAATGCTCCTGCAAGGCATTCGCCCTGGCGATCCGGCGACGCATTTCCGTGCGGTCGTAGCGATGGTAGCTATCGCCCTCGATGATGGCGGCCTTGATGTTCAGCCGCATGAACAAATGCTCGAACGCCGTTTTGACCGTCGTGGTCCCGGCCCCGGAGGAGCCGGTCGTCACGATGATCGGATGCTTCTTCGACATGACGGCCGTGTTGCCCGCGGTGATTCGTTCGCTCTGCTGTGCGGAGAGTTCCGTCGCGACCGGCTGCCGGGCAGGGGACGAGGAAGCCACAATCCTGTCACCCGTCCCGCTCTGACGCGCACTCATCGAACGCATCGCACGCCAAAGCGGGATAAACCTTTGCAAAGTCTCAGCGGTTCGCCCGAGTGGCCTCCGAATTATCCACTACCGCGGTAGGACTTGTCACGGCGCTGGCCGGGTGGCCAACACCGAATCCGGATGCCAACCGGCTCTGCTCCACGGCGGGGCGGCTTTGGTAACATAAGTCGACAGGGCAAACAGACCGTCACCGATAAGGGATCGTTATCCTAGCGCCACGATGAACATCACGCTGCGCCAACTCAAAGTCTTCGAACGCGTCGCCCGGCGCCTCAGTTTCACCCGTGCGGCCGAGGAGCTGTATCTGACGCAACCGGCCGTATCGATGCAGATCAAGCAGTTCGAGGAGGCCGTCGGACTGCCGTTGTTCGAACGCCTGGGCAAGAAGATTTATCTGACGCGGGCCGGCGAAGAGCTTTACCGGCTCAGCCGGACGATCTCGCAGCAACTCGAGGAAGCCGATCAGATCGTCGAGGAATTGAAGGGCACCGACGCCGGACGCCTGGTCGTGGCCGTCGCCAGCACGGTGCACTATTTCGCCATCCGGCTGCTCGCCGATTTCTGCGCCCGGTATCCCAAGGTGCGGGTCAATTTCAAGGTCACGAACCGCAAGGGTCTGCTGGTCATGCTGGACGACAATGAAGCGGACATCGTGCTGATGGGACAACCGCCCGAGGACGGCGATCTGGTCGCCGAAGCCTTCATGGACAACCCCCTGGTCGTCATCGCCCCACCGCATCATCCGATGGCGGCCCGGAAGGGCATCCCACTCGAAGAACTGCGGCAGGAAACTTTCCTGATGCGGGAACAAGGCTCCGGCACGCGGAGCTCGGTCGAGCGGTTCTTTGCGGAACGCGGGCTGGCCATCAATGCCAGCATGGAAATGAACACCAACGGCGCAATCAAACAGGGCGTAGAGGTGGGCCTTGGACTGGGGATCGTTTCGCTGCACACCGTGGAGCTGGAACTGTCCGCCGGCCGGATCGTCACGCTGGATGTCGAGAGCTTCCCGATCATGCGCCAGTGGTACATCGTCCATCGCAGCGGCAAGCGCCTGTCGGCCGCCGGGCGGGCCTTCGAGCAGTTCGTGCGCCAGGAAGCCGGACGCTTCGTCCGGGTCGCGATGCCTCCGCGCGAGAGCGTTGATCCCACCGCTGCACCCGGTGCGAGCCCCGCGTGACCGGCTGTCCGACCGCAGTTGACGGAGGGCGATTTCCGCTCTCGGGACCTGTCGCAAACCTCCGCTTCCCCGGATGACCCGCGTCGCCACGAGCGCTCCGCGCCGGCGACGCGGCGAGTTCGCGTCCGCCGTCCTGTGCCTGGCGCTGGCCGCGAGCATGCCGACCCCGGCGGGCGCGGCGGCCGACGACGACCGCGACGAAACCCCGTCGGCCACTCCATCGGCCGCCGTCTCCCGCGACCCCGGCCCGCAGGAAAGCCCGCAAAGCGTGCAATTGACCGAGGCTCAGCGGCGAACGGCGGGCATCGCAATCATCGTCGCGCGGCGCGCCGAGATCCAGCCTGAGATGGCTGTGCTGGGCAAGATCGTCGACCTCAGCCCGCTGCTCGAACTGCGCGCCCGCTACCGGGCCGCATTGTCCGAATTCAAGATCGCCGAAGCGTCGAGCATCCTCGCCCGTGAAAATCGCGACCGTCTGGCGAAGCTCAACCAGGAGGCCATCATCGCCAACAAGGAGCTGGTCCGTGCCGACTCAGAGCTGACCTCGGCGCAGGTCCGCTCCGCGACCACTCGCCAACGCCTCGGCGAAATCCGCGAAGAGGCCTTGCATAGCTGGGGCCCCGAGCTGTTCCGGCTGGCGATCGAAGAGGACTCCGAGTTGTGGAACCGCCTGCTGACGCGGCGTGAAGCACTGCTGCTGATCGCGTTACCCGCCAATGTGGAACTGCCGGCCGGCACCCGCCAGGTCTACGTCGCCCGCAATCGGGATCGTCAGCACGCCGTCGTAGCCGACTTCCTGGCACCGGCACCGAACACCGATAGCGTCGTCCAGGGCGAAACCTACTTCTTCCACGTCAACGCACTGCGGCTCCGGACCGGCATGCGCGTCGATGCCTGGATCGCCAGCCGCGGCGGCGCGGCCGCCGGCGTCTTCATACCGGCCGCGGCGGTGCTGTGGCATGGCGGCTCGGCCTGGGTTTACGTGGAAATCCGGCCGGGCACCTTCGAGCGCCGACCGCTGCGCGACGCCGTCGAATACGGCAGCGACTGGTTCGTGCGCACGGGCTTCCAGGGAGGTGAGCACATCGTGACGGTCGGCGGGCAACTGTTGTTGTCCGAGGAAATGCAGCGTCAGATCCCCCGCGAGGACGACGATTAGTGCTCGACGCCATCGTCCGCTTCGCCGTCCGAAGGCGCGGCCTCGTGATCGCGCTGGCGCTGTTGTTCTCGCTCTATGGCCTGTACCGGATCACGCTGAGCAGTCTCGACATCTTTCCCGAATTCGCCGGCAAACGGATCGTGGTCCAGACCGAGGCGCCCGGTCTCGCCGCGGAACTGGTCGAGAACCTCGTGACCTTCCCGGTCGAGCGCGCCCTGGCCGGACTGGTCGGCTTGCGGCACCTTCGCTCCGAATCGATCCAGGGGCTTTCGGTGATTGTCGCGGTCTTCGATGACCGGACCGACCTGTACCGCAACCGGCAGTTGGTCGGCGAACGTCTCGCCACGGTAACCGGACAGTTGCCCGCAGGCGCCGGCCCGCCGATCCTGGTGCCGCTGTCGTCCTCGTCGGCGACCATCATGACACTCGGGCTGACCTCGGCCACCCGGCCGTTGATGGAACTTTCGGACCTCGTGCAATGGACCCTGGCACCGCGGCTGCTCGCGGTGCCAGGCGTCGCCGATGTCAACGTCTTCGGGGCCGAGCAGCGGCAACTGCAAATCCAGGTCGATCCGGACAAGCTGTGGCGCTACGGGATCGGCATCAACGGACTCGAGCGCAGCGCGCGCCAGGCCGCCTCGCCGGTCGGGCTGGGCTTCGTCGAGAACACCAATCAGCGGCTCAGCTTGCAACTGTCTTCGGGCGCCGACGTGATTCGCTCGCTCGCCCACATCGTGCTGCTGCGCAGCCCGCAGGGCAACGTCACCCTGGGCGACATCGCCAAGGTCAACGCAGCCCCCAAGCCGCGTTTCAGCGCGGCCCAGATCGGCGAGACGCCGGCGGTCCTGATGATGGTCATCGGTCAGCACGGGGCGAACACCCTGCGGGTCTCGGGGCTGGTCGACGCCGTACTGGCGGAGTTCGAGCCGATGCTGGCCCGGCAGGGCATTGCATTGCACCCGCGGCTGTTCCGGCCCGCCGACTACATACAACGTTCGGTCAGCAATCTGGCGGGGCATCTGGCGATCGGTGCCGTGCTGGTGATCGCGGTTTTGGGCACCTTCCTGTTCGACCTCCGCGCCGCCGCCATCGCCGCGCTGGCCATCCCGCTGTCGCTGCTGAGCGCCGTGACGGTGCTGCTCGATGCCGGCATCAATCTCAACATCATGGTGCTCGGCGGACTGACGATCGCCCTCGGCGAGGTGGTCGACGACGCGATCATCGACACCGAGAACATCTTTCGCCGGCTTAGGGAGAATCGGCAGACATCCTCCCCACTGCCCACCTGGCAGGTCGTCTACCGCGCTTCGCTCGAAGTGCGCAGTTCCGTAGTCTATGCCAGCTTCATCATCGCCCTGGTCTTCGTGCCGCTGCTGACCTTTGGCGGCGTCGCCGGCCGGCTGTTCGCCCCGCTGGGCTACACCTACATCCTGGCCGTGCTGATGTCGCTGCTGACGGCCCTGACCGTCACTCCGGCGCTGTGTTACCTGTTGCTGGACCCGGAGCGGCTCGATCGCCGCCCTCCCCCCTTGATGCGGGCCCTGCAGTCGCTTTATCGCCGCCTCCTCGGCCGGGTCATGCTCCATCCGAAAGCCACCGCACTCGGCAGCCTGGCGGCCTGCGTCGGCCTGCTGGCACTGACCCCGGGCTTCGGCGGCGAGTTCCTGCCGAAACTGCGCGAAGGCCATTACATTGTGCACACGGCCAGCCTGCCCGGCACGGCACTGGCCGAGTCGATCCGGATCGGCAGCCGACTGACCGAACGCTTCCGCTCGTTGCCGGGCGTGGAGTCGACCTCGCAATGGGCGGGCCGGGCGGAACGCGGTGCCGACACCTACGGCACGCATTACAGCGAATACGAAGTGCGGCTGAACCCCGAGGTTCGCGCGTCCGGGGCCCGTCAGCAGACGATCCTGGAGGGACTCCGCGCCGTGCTGGCTGACTTTCCCGGTATCGTGTTCGAGGCGAACAGCTTTCTGACCGAACGGATCGACGAAACCATCAGCGGCTATACCGCACCGGTCGTCGTCAACCTCTACGGCACCGAACTCTCGCAGCTCGATGACAAGGCGCGAGAGCTCGCCGCACTGATCGGTTCCATTCCCGGAGCGGTGGATGTGCAGCTGCGGTCCCAACCCGGCACCCCGTTGGCCGAGGTGCAGTTGCATCCGGACCAACTGGCAAGCGTGGGCCTACAGCCCAAGGAAGTGCTGGACGCCCTGCAGACGGCCTTTGCCGGCACGACCGTGGGGCGCTTTTTCGAGGGGGCCCGCGCCTACGACATCACGACCATCCTGGCTCCGGGCAAGCGCAGCCGCCTCGAGGATTTGCGGGAGCTACCGCTGTCCACGGCCGACGGGACACTGATCCCCTTGCGCCAGGTGGCCGAAGTCCGCGAGAACGGTGGCCGGTACAATGTTCTGCATCAGAGCGCGCAGCGGGTACAGACGGTCACCTGCGCCGTCCAGGGCCGCGACGCGCAGTCCTTCGTGACCGAACTGCGCGACCGCGTGCTGTCCGAACTCCGCTTCCCGCCGGACACCTATCCCGAATTCACCGGTTCGGCGGTCGAACAGGCGGCCGCGCGACGCGAACTGCTGGCGCACTCGTTGCTGGCAGGCCTTGGCGTGCTGCTGCTGGTGTACATCTCGATCGGCAGCGTTAGGCATGTCGCGATCACGCTGCTGAACCTGCCGTTTGCGTTGGCCGGCGGTATCGCCGCGGCCTATCTGACCGGGGGGACGCTGTCGGTCGGCAGCATGATCGGCTTCGTGACCCTGTTCGGGATCACCGTACGCAACTCGATCATGCTGATCTCGCATTATCGTCATCTGGTCGGGGTCGAAGGGCTGCCCTGGGACGCCGCCACGGCACTGCGCGGCGCTCAGGAGCGGCTGCCCTCGATCTTGATGACAGCTCTGGTGACGGCCCTGGCGATGCTGCCGATCGCCATCGCCAGCGACAATCCCGGGCGGGAGATCATGGGACCGATGGCTTCGATCATCGTCGGTGGCCTGGTGTCGTCGACGCTACTGAACCTGCTGGTTCTGCCGACCGTGCTGCGCCGCTGGGGACACTTCGACCCGAACGGGGGCCTGTTGACGGAGGACTGACCGCCAACCATGCCGGAACGAACGGCATCGGGGGTAGGCGGCAAGAGCGGGGCATGAACTCAAACCGCGTAGCCGCTCGAGGCGGCTCCGCGGCATGCTTGCGAACGGAGGATCAGGGCTTGGAGAAGCTGGCCACGTACGCGGCGACGTTGTCGACGTCCGCATCGCTCAGTGCGCCGGCCATCGCCTTCATCGTGGCGTTGTCTTTCGCACCGGTCTTGTACGCGTTGAGCGCTTCCTTGATGTAGGCCTCGTCCTTCCCGGCCAGCGACGGAGCGTTCGGCATCTTGCTGACGCCGTTCTCGCCATGACAACCCGCGCAGGTCGCATATTTGGCCTTGCCGGCCGCGGCATCGCCCGCCGACGCCGTTCCGTAAGTCAACACCAGGGCGGCGGCACCAACGATAGACAGCAGAAATCTGGACACAGCACTCACTCCTCTGTTTCGGTATTCTTCAGGTCTGGCACACGGGCGAAGAACAACGTCCGTGCCGCGCCCTTTGTACCAGAACGTCCGGGCGAGGCAAAGCGCAACCGGCACGCTCCGGGTCACTGCCCCGGCGACCCGGGTGCCTCGACTGCCCGGACCGGCGCGCGACCGGGAGCGTTCCCTCACAGCCCCCCGAGATACGTGAACTCCAGTATGGATCCGGGATCGTTCAGTGCGCTGCTGCTGCCTCCTCCCGTTGGCCCCGAGGTCGCACCGATGGTATCGGTCAACAGATACAGCCGATCGCCCGTCCTGCTGATGGCTACATCGCGGTAGCGGTTCACGTCGACGAAATAAGGAATACCGTCTCCGACGATGCCGTCGTTCGTTGCGTTCAGCTTGAAGCGATAGAGGCTTCCGTTCTTCAGCGTCGGCACCAGCAGCGAATTGCTCCAGTCCGGGATCGTCGAACCACCATAGAAGTCGATGCTCGACGGCGCAATCGTGGGCCAATACAGCGAGCGGGACTGGGTCAGATCGCACACACTGATCGCGCTGCTCGCGCAATCGGGATACAGCGAACGGAGCGGAGGCTGGAAGTTGGGCAACAACACGCCCGTTTCAGGCTGTCCGGTAATACCCAGCCCCGCCGGATCGATGTTGTCGTCCCAGGCCGGGTTGCAGGCCGACCCGGTTGATGAGTAGTTGTAATACGTGTAGCTCCCGTCCTCAGCAAAACCAGAAATCCGCGGCCAGCCGTAGTTGCGTCCCGCCCGGATCAGGTTGATCTCGTCATCCACCCGCGGCCCGTGCTCGCTGCTGTACAGCTTGCCGCCCGCAACCGGCGCTGGATACCCGTCGACCGGTGCGGTCTGGAATGCCAGACCCTGGGCGTTGCGGTGACCGATCCTGTATACGTGCGAGCGCACGCCCTGGAACACCGGGTTATTGGCCGGCACCGAACCGTTCTGGTTGATGCGCAGAATCTTCCCGCTGTAATCGGCGTAGTCTCCGGCCGCGATCTGGGCGGCCGTGGGCGTGGTTTGCGAGCGGACGCCATGGCATTTGTTCTCGAACTGGTTGCCGCCCAGGTCTCCGACCGTGTAGTAGAGCTTGGCATCGGGCCCGAACACCAGACGCCCGGAACTGTGATCGCTGTTGGCCGGAAGTCCCTGCAGCACCACCTTCGGGTTGCGCAAGCTGGGCGCCGTGCCACCCGAATACCAGTAGCGCACGATGCGCGCCCGGCGGTCGACGACGGGGCCGGGATCGTTATCGTAGACGTAGGCCAGAAAGATGAAATCCTGCCCGACACCCTGCCGGAACTGGGGGTGCAGCGCCAGCCCCATCAGTCCGTCCTGACCGACCTGGGTCACCGTTCCTGCCGGGTTGCGCTTGAGGGTCAGAGCGACATCGGGAATGGTCAGCAACACACGGCGTGCACCGGTCGCCGGGTTGACGCGGGAGACGCGACCGATTCTCTCGGTGACGTACAGGAAATCGTCGGGGCCGTAAACGAGCTCGAACGGATATTCCAGGCGATAGCGCGCGGTCTGGGGCAGCGTATCGAGCTGGTTGATGACCCGCTTGGCCGAGAACACCTCGGCGGCCCGCAAGTCCGGAATAAAGACGCCCGCGCCGATCAGGAGCGGGACAAACAGGCGTTTGAGCATGATCATGGGTAGCACCTCCGGCCGGGAGGCTGATCTCCACCTGCCGGGAGGCTACGCGCATTACTCTGAATTGACCAATCGCATCTCGGTGCGAGTGGCGACGGTCGGCGCACCGGCCGTCCTGGATCGGGCCGACAAGCCCATCCTTGCGATCAGACGCCTGGCGGCGACGATTGGGACAGGCTGGGTGATTCGTGGACCGGCACCACATGGAAGCGATCCGGCACGACGTAGTGATCGATCAACAAGGCGCTGAAGATACCCACCAGATAGACCAGCGAGTAACCGAAGGTGGCCATGGCCACCTTCGCCGTGGGCGACCGCTTGAGGCGGAACGCGTGGTACAGGAAGACGAGGCCGAACCCCAGCGCCGCCAGCAGGTACAACCAGCCCGACATGCCGGTCAGATACGGCAGCAGGCTGACGATCAGCAGCAGGACCGTGTAGAGCAGTACGTGCAACTGGGTGACCTCGACGCCGTGCGTGACCGGCAGCATCGGGATGTTGACCTTCGCGTAGTCGTCCTTCTTGGCGATCGCATACGCCCAGAAGTGCGGCGGGGTCCAGATGAAGATCAGCAGGAAAAGCAGCAGGGAATACGGGTGGATGTTGGCCGTGACCGCGCACCAGCCCAACACCGGGGGTGCCGCGCCGGCCGCGCCGCCGATCACGATGTTCTGCGGCGTGGCCCGCTTCAGGTAGACAGTGTAGATGACCGCATAGCCGATCAGGGACAACAGCGTCAGTACCGCGGTCAGCGAGTTGACCAGCCCGAACAGGATCAGCATCGACAGCACGCCCAGCACGATCGCGAAGACGACGACCTTGCGCGGCGACAACTGGCCCGTGGGCAACGGCCGGTTCTGGGTCCGCTTCATCTCGGCGTCGGCCTCACGGTCGAGCACATGGTTCAGCGCCGCCGCCGAAGCCGCGGCCAGCCCGATGCCCAGCGAGCCCCAGATCAGTGCGGAGAGCGGCGGAAAGCCGGGCACGGCCAGAAACATGCCGATCACTGCGGTGAATACGATGTGCCCCACCACCTTCAGCTTGCAGACGCCAAGGTAAGCCCTCCACGGTAGCGGCCGGGCGACCCCGCCCGTACTTTCGAGTGCCATGGCTTCGTCAGGCCCTTGGGTTACAATGCGGGCGGCCGACCGCCGGCACCGGGTCTCGCGGGGAGGTCATTCGAAGTGGAGAAGTCATCAATGTCGCTGTCCCGAATTGCGCTGTGGTTCGCGGCCATACCGATCGCTGTTCACGGGGCCGAAACGAAGGTTCACGAGTTTCGCCTCGACAACGGCCTCAAGGTCCTGATTCAGGAGGACCACCGCGCTCCCGTGGCGGTTTCGCAGGTCTGGTACAAGGTCGGATCGAGTTACGAATACGGCGGGATCACCGGGGTTTCGCACATGCTCGAACACATGATGTTCAAGGGGACGAAGAAACATCCGGCTGGTGAGTTTTCCCGTATTATTGCAGCAAACGGGGGGAGTGAAAACGCTTTTACCGGTCAGGACTATACAGCCTACTTCCAGACCCTGGAGCGCTCCCGGCTGCCGGTCAGCTTCGAGCTCGAAGCCGACCGGATGCGCAACCTGCAGCTTTCGCCGACTGAATTCACCAAGGAACAGCAGGTCGTCATCGAAGAGCGGCGCATGCGCACCGATGACCAGCCCCACGCGAAAATGGAAGAGCACTTCCAGGCCGTGGCCTTCACCAACAGTCCCTACCAGAATCCGGTGATCGGCTGGCCCGACGACATCGCCGGGCTGACGGTCGCTGACCTCAACGCGTGGTACGGGCTCTGGTACGCGCCGAACAATGCCACGCTGGTCGTCGTCGGCGACGTCGACCCGAAGGCGACCTTCGAACTCGTCAAGCGCCACTTCGGTCCGCTGAAAGCGAGTCAACTGCCCCCGCTGAAGTCCCGCGCCGAAGTCGAGCAGTTCGGGCAGCGCCGGATGACCGCCAAGATCCCGGCCAAGCTGCCGTATCTGGTGCTCGGCTACAAGGTGCCCGCACTGAAGACCCTGGCCGACCCTTCCGAAGCCTACGCGCTCGAAGTCGCCGCGGGCATCCTGGACGGCGGCAACAGCGCCCGTTTTTCGTCCCGACTGATCCGCGGACAACAACTCGCCGCCTCGGCCAGCGCCGGCTACGACTTATATTCGCGCATGAGCACGCTGTTTACGCTGGAAGGCACACCGGTCGAGGGCAAATCGCTGGCCGAACTCGAAACCGCTTTCTATCGGGAAGTGGCGCAACTGCGGGATGAGCCCGTGACTGCCGACGAATTGGCCCGCGTCAAGGCTCAGGTCATGGCCAGCAAGATCTATCAGCGCGACTCGATCTTTTACCAGGCCATGCAATTGGGGCTCGCCGAAACCGTGGGGCTCAGCTGGAAGGTCGTCGACGAGTATGTCGACCGGATCGGCCAGGTCACGCCCGAGCAAATCCAGCAGGTCGCGCGCAAATACCTGACGGAAGACCATTCCACGGTGGCCCACCTCGACCCGCAGCCCTTGCCGGAGGGCGCCCACGTCAGCGACGAGAGCACGGGCAATGGAGGCCACCATGTACGCTAAGATTTTTCGACTGTCCCTCGCGCTGTGCTGGGCGCTGGCCTGCGGCGCCGCTCAGGCCGTACCGGAAATCAAGACCTGGGTCACGACGAACGGCGCGAGAGTCTATTTCGCACAGACCGAGGGCCTGCCGCTGGTCGACATCCGTGTACTGTTCGACGCCGGCAGCGCGCGTGATGGCGACAAGTTTGGCCTGGCAACCCTGACCTCGACGCTGCTCGACAGCGGTGCCGCCGACCTGGATGCCGATGCGATCGCCCAGCGGCTCGAAGGCGTGGGCGCCATCCTGAGCACCGGGGCGTCACGCGACTCGGCTTCGGTTTCCCTGCGCAGTCTGACCCAGCCCGAGCTGCTGCGCACCGCGCTCGCGGTGACCAAGGCGATCCTGCTCCAGCCGCGCTTTGCCGAGCAGGATTTCGAGCGCGACAAGAAGCGAACGCTGCTGGCAATCCAGCAGCGCGAGGAAGGCCCGGACGACGTCGGCGGCATCCTGTTCTTCGAAACGCTGTACGGCAACCACCCCTACGCGCACCCGAAAGAAGGCAATGCCGACACGGTTGCGAAGCTCACGCGCGAGGATCTGGTCGGATTCTTCAAACAACACTACGTCGCGCGCAACGCTCGCGTCATCATCGTGGGCGACCTGAAATGGTCGCAGGCCGAGGGGATTGCCGACGAACTGGTCGGCAGCATGCCGGAAGGCAACGTCCCGCCGACCCTAGCGCCCGTCGAACCCGCACCCACTGGGAAGACGGTACGCCGAAACTTTGCGTCCGAGCAGACGCACGTCTTTGCCGGTCAGATCGGCATGCGTATGGGCGATCCCGACTTCTTCCCCCTATACGTCGGCAACCATATCCTGGGCGGCAGCGGCTTCGCCTCGCGCGTGGTCAAGGAGATCCGCGAGAAGCGGGGCCTGTCCTACAGCGCCTACAGCTATTTCTTCCCGTTTCGACAATCGGGTCCGTTCATGATGGGCCTTCAGACCCGCAACGACCAGGCCGCGCAGGCCATCGAGGTGCTGCAGCAAACCTTGCGCGACTTCATCGCGAAGGGACCGACCGACGAGGAGCTGACGGCCTCCAAGAAAAACATCACCGGCGGCTATGTGCTGAAGCTTGACAGCAACAGCAAGCTCACCGAGCAAATCGCGTCGATTGCATTCTATGACCTGCCGCTGGATTGGCTGAACACCTACATCCCGCGCGTCGAGGCCGTCACCAAGGCCGACATCCAGAGGGTATTCCAGGCGCGCATCCGCCCGGACGCGCTGCAAACGATCGTGGTCGGCGCCGGTCAGCGTGAGCAATGAAGTCCGCATCATCGCCGGCCAGTGGCGGAGCCGCCGGATTCGTTTTCCTTCGGCCGATCAGCTGCGTCCCACGCCCGACCGGGTCCGCGAAACGCTGTTCAACTGGCTGCAGGGTGAAATCGAAGGGTCCCGCTGCCTGGATCTCTACGCCGGCAGCGGTGCGCTGGGATTCGAAGCGGCCTCGCGCGGCGCCGCGCGCATCGTGACCGTGGAACGCGAGGCGCGGGTCTGTGCCGCCCTGCGACAAAGCTGCGCCGCTCTGGGCGCGACGCAGGTCGAGATCATACAGGCCGAAGCCACCCGTTTCCTTGCGGGATCCGGAAGCCCCTTCGACATCGTCTTTCTCGACCCGCCCTATCGGCGCGGACATCTGATCCGCTGCTGCCGGCTGCTCGAAACGCGTGGGTGGCTGGCCGAGCGGGCCTGGATTTATCTGGAAGCCGAAGCCGAATTGCCGATCGAAACGGTATCCGGCTCCTGGCAGGTGCTGCGCAGCCAGAAGTCCGGCGACGTCGGCTACCATCTATGCCAGCGCAGCGTGCAATGACATGGCATGAAGAATACCGCGATCTATCCGGGCACCTTCGACCCGATCACGAACGGACACATCGATCTGCTCGCTCGAGCCAGTCGGATCTTCGACCGCGTGATTCTGGCCATTGCCGAGAGCAAGGCGAAGGGCCCGCTGTTCACGGTGGCGGAGCGGCTGGCGCTGGCCCGCGAGTCCGTTGCGGAACTGTCTAACGTCGATGTGATTAGCTTCGACAACCTGCTGGTCGAATGCGCGCGCACCCACGGCGCCAACGTGATCCTGCGCGGCCTGCGCGCGGTGTCGGACTTCGAGTTCGAGTTCCAGCTCGCCGGCATGAACCGTTACCTGGGCCCCGAGATCGAAACCCTGTTCCTGACCCCGGCCGAGAAGTACGCCTTCGTGTCGTCCTCGGTCATCCGGGAGATCGCCAAGCTGGGGGGTGACGTCTCCGGCTTCGTACCGGACCCGGTACGGATCGCGCTGGCCCGCGTTTTCCAACACCCCTCATCCACCACCACCTGCTGATTCCATGGCGCTGATCATTCACGACGCCTGCATCAACTGCGATGTCTGCGAGCCCGAGTGCCCCAATGGCGCGATTTCCGAGGGACCGGAGATCTACGTGATCGACCCTGACAAGTGCACCGAGTGCGTCGGCCATTTCGACAAACCGCAGTGCATGGAAGTCTGCCCGGTGGATTGCATCACGTTGGATCCGGACCGCGTCGAGGACCGGGAGGCGCTGGAACGAAAGTATCGTCGCTTGGCCGAAAATGCCGTGCAGACCGCATCCGTCCTGGCTGAATCAGGAACTGCTGACCCCATGCGCGTTCCATTCGGATAGAGACACCGCCAGCATCACCCTACGGCCTTCAGTGCAGGTAAGGCCCGTCCTCACCAATTTTCCCCGGCCCGTCCAACACGTAAATGCCTGCCGAATTGGCGCGCACGTGGAAGGAGAGCGTGCCGTCAGGCGCGTGGCTTTCCGCCCCGGTGACGGCATCGCGGTAGAGGCCCGGCCGGACGCCGCCGACGTGTATGCTCTGGTCGCTGCCGATCGCCAGGCCTACCACGGCATAGCTGCCGCCCTCGGCATAGTCCCGTACGAAGCTCATGCCGCTGCCCCACTCCGCAACCTGGGTCATCCGCGCCTTCTGCAGCGCCGGGACGGCCTGCCGGATCCGGTTCAGCCGCTGGATATGCCGGTACAGCGGATGTGACTGCGTCTCGGCCAGGCGATCGTCGGTCAGATGATCCCCGAAATACGCGCGCCCGGTCCGGTCCAACGTGTCGTTGGCTTCCGAGACGTCCTGCGGTGCGCCCTTCATGAACTCGATCTCTTCACCGTAGTACAGGCAGGGAATGCCGCGCGCGGTCCAGATCAGGTTGTAGGCGGCCGCGGCCATCCATTGCTCGCCCTTAAAGCGGTATTTGAAGTCGTTGTCCGGCCCAACGTCGTGGTTCTGCAGGAAGGTCACCATCTGCGTGACGTCGCCGTAGATCCAGTCCATGGTCAGGATCTGCGCGGTGCCCCCATAGGTACCCTTGCTGACGGTATCGCGAAAGGTCGAAAACAGGCCGAAATCGAGCTGCGGAAAGCCGGAATCGCCGCCTGACAGCGGATTTCGCGGATCGTGGCCGAGGCGCGTGTACCACCAGGGCCGGATCTCCGACGGTCCGTTGTCGCCGCCGCCGAGATCGCCCCAGCCGTAGCCCTTGACGAGGTTCTCGCCGAACACGAACAGCCCCGGCTTGTGCGCCTTCCAGGCGTTCACGTATTCGAGCAGGTTGTCCCGCTCGATGTGCTTGACCGTGTCGATGCGCAGCGCATCGACCCCCATGTCGAGATAACGGTTGATCGCGCCGATCACGTAATCCTTGACGTTCTGCCGCCCGGTCGCCAGATCGATGCAGTCGCCGGCCAGATGCTTGTGCTGCAGCGGGTGGGCGCTCTCCCAGTCGCCCCCGCTGATAAACCCCTCCTGGTGATACCAGTCGGGATCGAGCGTGTTGGCATCGATGCCGAAGAAGCGGCACGGGTTGTAGCCAGGCTTGGGCACGGTCTCGCCGGTTCTCGGGTCCACCAGCGGCTCGATACCCTGCGGATCGGTGGCATGCCTTTCCCGGTACCAGTCGGGTGCGACCGGATTGTCGATGTCGTCGCCATTCGGCCAGGCGTAATTGCCGAGATGCCCGCGATAAGGCCCATTGTCGACGCGGCCGGACTCCGAGCCCTGCGGCACGTAGTACTTGATCGGCAGATGGTCGATGTGGACCTGCCCGCGTATGCCCCACTGGCAGGAATGGTTGACCACGACATCCTGGATGACCTTGATGCCCTTGGCATGCGCCGCGTCGATCAGATCCTGATAGGTCGCGCCGGGCGATTCCAGCCGCGGATCGATCCGCGTCCAGTCATAGGCGTGGTAGCCGTGGTAATCCAGACCGGAACGGTTTTCGACCGGCGGCGTGATCCAGATGGCCGTGAAACCGAGGTCGCGGATGTAGTCCAGCCGCTCGATCAGCCCCTTGAAGTCACCGCGCCAGTGCGGGTCCTCCGGCTGCCCGGTCGTGGCATTGAACTTGATGCGGTCGCGGCAGAAGAAGTTGTTGCCGGGATCGCCGTCGTTGAAGCGGGTGGTCAGCAGGAAGTAGATCGTCTCTTCGCGGAAGTCCGTGCGCTCGGAGACGGGCCTTAAGGAAGCCGGCACGGCTCGGGCGTGGCTTGGCCTGGCCTGAGTCACCGCAGCCGGTGCCGTGCCGGCAGCAGGCTCCCGGTCGTGCCAGCGCTGATCGGCCGTCAGCCAGCCGTCCCGGGACCGGTGCAGATCCGCAGTCTGGCGCCCGTGACCGTCATTGAACACGAGATGGGTGACGGGCTCGGTGAACCGATGGACGAACCAGCGTCCGTCGTGCCGCTGCATCGGCAGTCCCGGCCAGACCGTATGCACCGAGCCGGTGGCGTCGTTCCAGAAATGGACGTGGACCGTTTCCGCCCACGCGGCGGGCCTCTCGAAGTAGACGGTAAAGCCGCCCATGCCGACGTCTCCTGCTGTTCCGTTCAAGTTTTCGCGTTCGGCCAGTCTACCGGACACCCGCGACCGGCCGCATCTGCGTGTCGCAAAGGCCACCGACCCGCGCCGTCGCCGGCGTTCCGCTGCCCTGGCAGCTTGCCCCCCGATCCTTCAGACGGCAGGTGATTTCGATCGGTCGTCCCTCGTCCAGCCAGGACGGCGTCTTGCGGTAACGCCCCACGCCGCCGCCGAAGCTGCAGCCGCGGGGTATGCCGTAAGGCGGACAGCCCGCGGACGGTTTCAGATCGACCTTGCGTCCGTCGACGACGAAGCCGGGGTAGCGGTCGACCAGATCGATGACGTCCTCTTCCTCCTGGGCGTCCAGCACGAAGTCGCGGAAGTAGTAGCCTGAGCCGGCGCGTTCGTCCACATGGATACGGGTGTTGGCCAACAAAATGAAATTCGCCCCCCGGTTCGCGACCGCGCCCGAGATGTACTCCATGCGATCGTGCCGCGGAAAACACTTGCCCATCGCGGGCGCATGGTAGTAGTGCTTGACACTCCTCAGTGCGCTCAGCGCATTGTCCGGAAAGACGGCTTCCAGATCCGCATCGGTGCCGAACAGGATCCGTTCGATATCGCCGACGTTCTGCTCGTACATCCCCTGCAGCTTGGCATAGCGCTCTGCGCCGGGCGGCGCCCTGCCGGGCGCCAGATCGTCACGCAGGAAGCAGCTGGTCAGACCCGACACCTGGGTCAGGTACTCGTCCCAGATGTTGTACTGCGATACGTCGGATGAAACCCCCTGGAAATCGCCGGGGCTGCGGCAACCCTGGCCACGCGAGCACGACTCCCGGCCACGGTTGCGGATCGACAGCGCGATGATGTTGCGCTCGCAGCCGCCATAGGCGTTGCAACCTCGGTCCAGGTGCCCTTCGAAGATCGCCGTGCGCATCGTGTAGTCCAGATGCTTAGCCAGTTCGATTGCCGAGGCTGGCCAGCGTCCACGGTTACCCTGAGCGAACACCTCCCACGAACGCTGCAGGGCGTAGCGGCGCCCCATCAGCTCCGCATTGGCGTCCCGGCAGTCGGGGGAGTTGTGAAACGCCCGGACGATCTGGTCCAGTTGACTGCGCCCCGCCGTGGTACTCGCTGGTGGCAGCCGGGCCGGCGGGGGATCGAAGTACGGCGCCTTGTCCAGCGGATAGAGATTACGCACGTCGATGACGCGGTCCATACCCGGCGCGCAGTGATGGTTCTCGACGGTCATCGCGCGGCGCTGCGCCACCGTGCTCTTGAAACGGTCCGTGGCGGCCGCTGTCGCAGTTCGCGCATCGACGACGACATCGAAGCCGACGTAAGGCGTCCCTTTGGCATCGGTCAGCGGCTGCCCGCCCCGCATGACCAGGCACGGGATGACCGACGAACCCTGCGCGAGCCGGCCGGCCGGCAGCCCCGCCCCATCGCGGCCCACGCTGTCCGCGTCGTAATAGGGCACGTCGAGCGGGCCATTGAATTTGTAAAATGTCATCACGGGCGTCGCCGGGACGCCGCCCCAGGCAGTTCCCCAGCCGATCAGGAGGGTCAGCCATAACGGCTTGTTCACGGTCTTCTCCTTGTTGTTCGCTAGCGGCGCAAGACGGGTCGACTCGCCAGGAAACGGCCCATTTTGCCGATAAATCATGGAGCCGGTATCATGGCCCATCGCCGCGCGATAGGCGAGCCCTTCAACGCTCCACGGGCTGCGGTCGGCGCCGCCCAACCCGCGAGCGGAACTGAAGCCGTACGGACCCCGATGGTCCGTCCAGTTCAATCCCGCCCACAGTTTCCCGGAACCCACGATGACCCGGAACCCGAACGCCCTCAGCCATCTCTGCCGGTCGGCGCGAGTGTCCGCACAACGCTTCCTGTCACCCGCTCTGGCACTGACGTCGCTGTTCTTCGTCCCTGCTGCCGTCGCCGCGACGACGGAAACCCTGCGCACCGCAGTGGCCATGCCGAAGGCGAGCCTGGTGGCCGAAGACGGTGGGCGGACGGTGATTGCCCACCAGTCAGAACGGCCGATGATTCCGGCGTCGACGATGAAGATCCTGACTGCACTGGCGTCCATCCAGCGCTGGGGGCTGGACCACCGTTTCCACACGGATTTCTACCGCAGCCAGGACGGCTGGCTTTGGGTCAAAGGGTATGGCGATCCCTACCTGGTATCACAGGAACTGGAAGCCATCGTCGCCGCGCTGAAACAGCATGGGATCCGCTCGGTGGCCGGCATAGGCACCGACGACGGGTTCTTCGGCCCGGATGTGGAGATTAGCGGCCGCTCGGCCAGCAACAATCCCTACGACGCGCCGGTAACCGCCCTGGCGGCCAACTTCAACACCGTTAATGTCGTGCGCGCCGGCGGTGAACTGCACAGCGCGGAACCGCAGACTCCCTTGACGCCGCTGGCTCGGAGCCTGGTCAGCCAGCTGGCACCCAAGGAAAGCCGCATCAACCTGAAGGACCGTGAACTCGGCGTGCGCTACTTCGGCGAATTGCTGGCCGCCAAACTGACCGAAGCCGGCATCGAGGTCGGCAGCGGACTGCGCAACGGCCCGTTGCCGACCGGGGCCGAGCGCGTCCATCGGCATCACAACAGCCGGGATCTCCGCGCCGTGCTGTCGGCCATGCTGAAGTATTCGAACAATTTCATCGCCAACGATCTGTTCCTGCTGCTGGGCGACCGGGGTGACGGACGGCCCGTCAGCATGGCTGGGGCACAGTCCTACGCCGCTGCATGGGCACAGCGCAGCTTCGGTTGGCACGGATTCCATATCGAGGACGGCGCCGGTTTGTCGCGCGAAAACCAACTGAGCGCGCATCAACTGCTGCAGGCGGTGAAGGCCTTCGCCCCTTATCGCAGCTTGCTGCCCGAACACGGCGCCGATGTGCTGGCGAAGACCGGTACGCTGACCGGCGTCAGCTGCTATGCCGGCTTCGTCCATCGCCATGGTCGCTGGGAGCCCTTCAGCCTGATGATCAACCAGCCAGTGGCACCCGACTTCCGGCACCGCGTGGCCGACGCGCTGGCGCATTCGGAAGACTTGTCGCAGGTCTGCGCCGGCGCATCCTGCTGATTCCACGCCTCTGCTATCATCCGGCCATCTTCTGCGGCGGCGCCGGCGCGTGGCCGCGGACACACTTCACGAACCGACGAACACACGCTGAGGATTCACCCAATGAGCACGATTCCGTCCGATCTGAAATATGCCAAGACTCACGAGTGGGTGCAGGCCAGCGAGCCCGACGCCGCCAAGGTCGGCATCTCCGACCACGCCCAGGAGCAGCTCGGCGACGTCGTCTACGTCGAACTCCCCGAGGTCGGTCGCCAGGTGCGCGCCGGAGAGGCGTGCGCGGTCGTCGAGTCGGTCAAGGCCGCCTCCGATATCTACAGTCCGGTTAGCGGCGAGATCGTCGCCGTCAATGCCGCCCTCGGCGATGCGCCGGAACAGATCAATCAGGACGCTTATGGCGCGTGGTTGTTCAGCGTCAAATGCACGGACACCGCCGAACTGGACGCACTGCTGGATGCCGCGGGTTACCAGGCACTGGCCGAAGGCGCTGCCTGACAGCGCTCTCCCCGCCCCCCGTGCTCTCCCGCGCGCGGGCTACCGTCACACGCTTGCAATCAGGCCCCGTTATTCTCGTCGGAACGAATGTCCGCTCGGCGCGGCCGCCGGCTAGCCACGGCCGCTGACGCGTAACTATTCACCCAGCCTTTGCTCTTAGTGGGAGCGGGCCGGGAGGGAAAGACCGTCTGCGGGAGGGAACCGGCAGTCGAGCCTCCAGGGACGGATTCACGGCGTGTCTCGACCTCCCGGCCCGCTCCCGCGACGGGGACGTGAAAAGTTAACGCTGACGCCTGCCATCCGGCCATCCCGGAACGCTTCGGCCGGCGCAGACGCGTCGGGCTCTTCTCCGATTCTTCACTCTTCCAGGACAGCGAACGATGGCGGGACAAAACCTGCGGGGCATCGCGCGGATGTACGCGGCATTCTTCAATTCCATGGCCGGGTTCAAGGCCACCTGGCAGCACGAGGAGGCGTTTCGCCAGGAATGCCTGCTGTTTCTCGTCGGGGTACCCCTCGGTCTATGGCTGGGCCAGGACGGCATCGAACGCAGCCTGCTGGTCGGCGTTCTGTTCATCGTGATCATCGTCGAATTGCTGAATACCGCGGTCGAGGTGACCGTCGACCGGATCAGCTTCGATCGTCACGAACTGTCCGCGCGCGCTAAAGACATCGGCTCGGCCGCCGTGTTAACCTCGCTGGCTTTGGCCAGCGTGGTCTGGCTGCTGATTCTGCTCGATTGAGGAATTGCAAATGACGGCGATCATCTGTGGGTCGATGGCCTACGACACCATCATGGTCTTTCAGGACCGGTTCAAGAACCACATCCTGCCGGAGCAGGTCCACATCCTGAACGTGTCATTCCTGGTCCCGCAAATGCGCCGCGAATACGGGGGCTGCGCCGGCAATATCGCCTACAACCTCAAACTGCTTGGCGCCCACCCGCTGCCGATGGCGACGGTCGGCAAGGACTTCCAGCCCTACACACAATGGCTGTCGTACTGCGGCATCGACCAGACCTACATCCGCGTCGTCGAAGACACCTACACCGCGCAGGCGTACATCACGACCGACATGGATGACAACCAGATCACGGCGTTCCATCCCGGCGCGATGTCGCACTCGCACCTGAATACGATCCCTACCGACAAGGGAATCCGCCTCGGCATCGTCGCCCCCGACGGCAAGGACGGCATGCTGCAACATGCGGCGCAATTCGCTGCCGCCGGCATCCCGTTCATCTTCGATCCTGGCCAGGGCATGCCCATGTTCGATGGCAAAGAACTGCTCGAATTCATCGATTCGGCGCAGTGGGTCACGGTGAACGACTACGAAGCGGAACTGATGCAGGACCGCACCGGGCTGACACCGGAACAGATCGCGGCGCGCGTCGATGCGCTTATTGTCACGAAGGGCGCCAGCGGCTCGCTGATCTATACCGGCGGCTCGGTGCTGCAGATTCCCAGCGCGCAGCCCAAAGATGTGCTCGATCCCACCGGATGCGGCGACGCCTACCGCGCTGGATTGATTTTTGGTCTGCTCGAAGGGCTCGATTGGGAAATCACGGGGCGTGTCGCCTCACTGATGGGCGCCATCAAGATCGAGACCTACGGGACCCAGAACCACAGCCTGACGATGACCGGCTTCCGCGAGCGCTTCCGCGAAAACTTCGACATGGAGTTCTGAGCCGAACCGGTCATGGAGCAAACGCGCCGCCTCCTCGAGATCATGGCCCGGCTTCGGGATGCCGAGCGGGGTTGCCCCTGGGATCTGGAGCAGACCTTCTCGAGTCTTGCGCCGTATACGCTGGAAGAGGCCTACGAGGTCGTCGATGCCCTGCATCGCGAGGACTTCGACGACTTGCGAGAGGAATTGGGCGACCTGCTGCTACAGATCGTCTTTCATTCCCAACTCGCCAAGGAACAGAACCTGTTCGATTTCGAGGCCGTTGCGGCCGCTATCGGAGCCAAACTGGTCCGGCGGCATCCTCATGTGTTCGAGGGCGTCGATTTCGCCGACGATGCCGAGCGCCTGCGCTACTGGGAAGACTCGAAGCGCCTCGAACGCGAAAAAAAAGGTAAGGAAGCCGAAAGGGCCAGCATCCTGGACGGCATCGCGACCAGCTTCCCGGCGCTGATGGAAGCGCAAAAGCTGCAGCAACGCGCCGAGCGTTACGGCTTCGACTGGCCGGACGCCGAACCGGTGTTCGCAAAGGTTGAAGAAGAATTGGCAGAATTGCGTCAGGCGCACGCCGACGCCAATCCGGAGCGGATCAAGGACGAGGTGGGCGACCTGCTGTTCGCCGTCGTCAATCTCGCCCGGAAGCTCGACATCGACGCCGAAACGGCGTTGAAATCGGGGAGCCGCAAGTTTACCCGGCGGTTTCGCTACATCGAGGAGCAACTGGCCGCGCAGGGCCGCAGCCTGGAGGAGGCCTCGCTCGACACGCTGGACGGCCTGTGGGATGAGGCGAAGCGCCGGGAAGGTTGAGACCGGGAGATCGTCCGCACTGCATCCGCACGCACCCGGCGGCCGGGGCTGCGCAGCCCTGAAGAGAAATCGGGGGCTGGAGTCCCGGCCGTTACCGCCTTACGCGACATGGGGGTCATGCCCTAGGAATGCCGCAGTTCCTTGTCTCGATAGTGGACGTCGACCCAGCAGCGGGGCAGCGTCTCGCCGGAGGGGAACAGCAGGTCGCCCTTGGGAAATTTCTCGGCGTCCTGAATTTCCTCGCCGTAGTGGAGTCGCCCGACGACATGCGGATGCGTCGGATTGAACAGATCGACCAGTCCGAGGACTTCGATCAGATGACCATCGCTTTTGCGTTTCAGGTACATGGCGTCGATCCTCTTGGCTAAACGTTCTTGTTGGGCCCCTTGGCGATCGGGGTCCCGGGTTGACGTGAGCGCACAGGAGCGGTGCGGAATTCACTGTCAACCTCGATCCACTTTACATCCGAGCCGCATTCACCTACAAGATGCGACAATAGTTGCAGAGCCGGCGGAACACCGCTGCCAGAATCGGGAATCCCACCATGTACGAACATCTTGAAACCGCGCAAAACCCGGAGAATCTTCGCCGCGTCGTGATCGATCCGGTCACGCGCGTCGAGGGCCACGGCAAGGTCACACTGCTGATGAACGAGCAGAACCGCGTCGAGCAGGCGCGGCTGCATATCGTCGAATTCCGTGGCTTCGAGCGCTTCATCCAGGGCCGGCCCTACTGGGAGCTGCCGGTACTCGTGCAGCGCCTCTGCGGCATCTGTCCGGTCAGCCACCATCTGGCTGCCGCCAAGGCAGTCGACCAACTCGTCGGCGTCGATCAGCTCACCCCGACCGCGGAGAAGCTGCGGCGCCTGATGCACCTGGGTCAGACACTGCAATCCCACGCCCTGCATTTCTTCCACCTGGCGACCCCCGATCTGCTGTTCGGCTTCGAGAGCGACGCGGCGCGCCGCAACATCGTCGCCGTGCTACAAGCCTACCCCGAGGTCGGGCTGGAAGGCGTGCGAATGCGCAAATACGGTCAGGAAGTCATCCGGATGATCTCCGGCAAACGCGTCCACGGCAGCGCCGCGATACCGGGCGGCATGAACAAGCCGTTGAGCGTCGCCGATCGCGATTACCTGCTGGAAGACATCGACGCCGTGACCAACTGGGCGCAGAAAGCGGTCGATTTGATCAAGGGGGTCTTCCTGTCGTCGGAGGAGTACCACCAGCATTTCGCGTTCATCCGGACCAACTTCATGAGCCTGTCGCGGGCCGACGGCGCTCTGGAGCTGTATCACGGCGGGCTCCGCGCCCGCGATCAGTTCGGCAACACGATCTTCGATCACGTCGACTATCGGAACTACACGGACTATCTGCGCGAGGAAGTCAGACCCTGGTCCTACATGAAGTTCCCGTACATCGTCTCACTCGGCAAGCAGGACGGCTGGTACCGGGTCGGCCCGCTGGCGCGCGTCAACAACTGCGATTTCATCTCGACGCCGCTCGCCGAAGAAGCCCGACAGGCTTTCCTCGCCTACGGCGCCGGCTCGCCGGTGCACGGTTCCCTGGCCTTCCACTGGGCGCGCATGATCGAAGCGCTGCATTCGGCCGAGGAGATCAAGAACCTGCTGCTCGACCCCGAGATCCTCGGCACCGACCTCGTGACCAAGGGCGAGCGGCGGTCCGAGGGCGTGGGTGTCATCGAGGCCCCGCGCGGCACCCTGTTCCATCACTACCGGATCAATGACGACGACCTGGTCGTCAAGGCCAACCTGATCGTCTCGACCACCAACAACAACCAGGCCATGAACGAGTCGATCCGTTCGGTGGCGGACCGCTATTTCGATGGCCGGGAGTTGACCGAAGGCTTGCTGAACAATATCGAAGTCGCGATCCGCGCCTATGACCCGTGCCTGTCCTGCGCGACCCACGCGCTCGGCAAGATGCCGCTGCAGATCGAACTGATTGACGCGACCGGTACACCCGTGGACTGCCTGACCAAGGATTCCAGCGGCGCCATCCAGCGCGCCTGACGCGCCGCCCCTACGCGTTCCACGGCCGCCGTGGAACGCGCCTCGCCCCGATGTCGATGATCGCTGCCGCTATCCAAGCCCCTGTTCTCGTCTTCGGTTATGGCAACCCGAGCCGGGGAGACGATGCGCTGGCACCGCTCCTCCTGCAGGCGCTCCGGTCGGACGACAGGCTCGCGGGAGCGTCCGATCAGGTCGAATTCCTGACTGACTTCCAGTTGCAGGTCGAGCACGCGCTCGACCTTGCGGAGCGCAGTGTCGTGCTCTTTGCCGACGCACACGTCAGCTGCCCCGCGCCGTTCACATTCACCCGCCTCTCGGAGGCTCGCGACGACAGCTACACCACCCATGCGATGAGCCCCGCGGCGGTGCTGCACGTTTATCGGCAAGTGTGCGGTCGGGCACCTCCCCCGTGCTACCTGCTCAGTATTCGGGGACAGCAGTTCGAGTTGGGGGAACCCCTCGGCGATGAAGCGCGCGACCACCTCGAAGCGGCAGTCGCGTTTGCAAGGGATCTGCTGTCCGACACGACGCCCGCTCGCTGGCAGACACTGGCCGGCAGCGGTTGAGAATCGCGGCTGGATGCGCCGCGCCCCTGATCTGCGTGACATCGAAGGACGCGCTCACCACGTCCGTCCCCGCCCCCGCACTCGCATCGTGCTCTCTGACTATACCGGACATCGCGTAGCGGTGCAGGCCAAGAACCCCGCACTACGACTTCCGAGCGGTCAGCATCGTACGGGGGCGCTAAGTCCCTACAACAACACAGCGTGCCCGGGCCGCCCACAACCTAGCGCGATCGAGTAAGCTGACTTCAATCATCGACGCATTTCGCGGTAGGTCAAACATCCGACTCTTGTATTCGGATCAATCTCCAGGCTCGACCTCCTCCAGAGATTATGGACTGCAACGGACACCATGATCACCGAGATTTTCCATCCGCCATCGAGTTGAATTATAGACAGTTAAATTCACCTTAAAACATGCGGCAACCAGGAAACCTTCGCGCCTATTTGACCACATAATTCCTGTGCCATAATCCCATTTCACTACCCACTGTTTACTAAGAAATAGTTCTTTCTTCATACGCAACTGCACCTATTGACCGCACCTACCACCGGGAACAAACTTTCGCCCGAATCCTGGATATACGGATTCCAGGATGACCTCGGAGGCGAACGGGACAAGTATCAGGAAAGCGGGATAAAGCCCGACTCGATACCTACCGTTTGATCAACAGTAGCAGGCTATATGAGGCAGTTGTTATGAACAAGACTATGTTGTTTGCGATCGCAGCGACCGTTTCCGCCAATACCTGGGCGGGCACGGACCATTTGATCGTCAAGTACGAAAAGGAGTGGAAAGGCGGTGCGGTCGCGCACTGCGCATCAGGTGCTTACTCGTTGGCCAATGCCGATGAGCAGACTTGGGGCGGCCCATGGGGATCACCGCAGGCGGAGGCCTATGCCAACGCATGGGCGGCGGCGTTGGCACTGGTCAAGGTCCAGGCTAAAGCCGAAGCGGATTTCGCGATCTATCGGAACGTGCCGAAAGGGCTCGTCAAGAACGTGAACTTCAATGGGGCTATCAGTTCCAGCACGATGACGCTGGCCCTGGCTGAGGGTACGGCAGAGGCGGTCGGGTTGGGCGATTCCGCTTCTTACGCTGTGAGCGTCAAGGGAAACCCCTGGTATCCGAAAGCGAAGGCAGTCGGCACTGGCTACGCGGAAAGTGAATCTGCTGCAACGGGCAGCGCAGCGGCCGGTTCCATCGCCGGATCCCTGACCCAAGCGCTAAGCAACGTCTCGGTGAACAGCTTCGGCATCAGGCAGTTCAAAACCGGCTTGTTTATGGGTAACCATACTTACGCCGCTAGCACAGCGGAAGCCGAAGCCTTCGCCACGGCGCTGGCCAAGACGTTTGCTGCCGCCATGACGTATTACCGCGTCTATGGGGACAAGCACGTCGACGTGTCGGCTGACTATGACTTGGCAGCGGCCGACGCCCTGGCGAATGCCTTTGCTGCCGCTTTGGCAAAAGGCAGCATCTATGTCACCTTGAAGGCGGAATACAACATGGGTGGATTCGGCCACAAAAAGGGCTACAAGACCGAGCAATTCAACCTGTCGGGCGACGCAGACGTGAAGCTCGCTTGCGCCACGGTGGCTAAGACCGACGCTTTCGCCATCGCCGGAGTCGAAGAGGGTCCGACGAAGTCCGAGGAAGTCGGAGAGTATTAGCATCGCTCTGAAGCAGCGGGGCATTGGGAATTTCGAACGGAATCGAGGACCTCAGCGAAGGATTCGCGTTATTGCGACATAGGCGTCCGAAACTCCCAGTCCCGCTGTAACCTGGGCCGCAGCGTATAGCGAAGCGGCCCATTTTTTCCTACCAATAAGCTGCCATACCCGCATGGGCAGTCAAGGCAGCTCAATCCATCACCAAAAACCGGTTGGTTGTTTTCCAAGATCGACCTGTTCGGCGCCCTGTATGTCATACAGCGCATCACTTCCTCAGCCTTGCAACGACATCCCCCCTAATGCCAAGTCAGGGGAGCGGCTAGCTCCTTTTGTTGCTGGGTGTCCGCTTCGAGTGGCCTTCCGTTCGTTGCCGTCACGAGGCCAAGGATGACGAATTCAGGTCTCAACCTGCTCCCGTGCCGAAGGCATGACCAGCGTGACGGGCCGCGTTTCCGGTTTCGGCGAAACCAACGTATGAACCTGACTCACCCTGGTCGGACCCAAAGTCTGTGCCGTCGGGGCATCGCCCAACGTTCTTGGCGAACGCTGGCGGGCCGGCCTTCGAGACACAACCGGGTTTCGCCTCGCCTCTTCGGCCGTCCGCCGGGTAACGGGATCATTCCATAAGAACAACATTCACGTGAAACCGAGAGGGGTAACGAAAAATGATCGGCTCGAAAGCCTATTGGGCGGAGTTAGTGGGTACGTTCTGGTTGGTATTCGGTGGCTGCGGCAGTGCGGTACTCTCGGCGAGTTTTTCCCCAGGTGGGATCGGTCTGCTCGGTGTTGCTTTCGCCTTCGGCCTCACCGTTCTTACGATGGCCTATGCGATTGGACATATCTCCGGATGCCACTTGAACCCGGCGGTGTCCATCGGCCTCTGGGTTGCAGGACGCTTTCACCGCAAACATTTACCCCAATACATCGCCGCACAAGTGAGCGGCGCGATTCTCGGCGCCATGTTGCTGTTCGGCATCGCCAGTGGGACGCCCGGTTTCGATCCGGCTAGCGGTTTCGCTTCCAATGGATTCGGCGAGCACTCCCCCGGCGGCTACAGCCTGGGCGCAGTGCTGATGTGCGAAGGCGTCCTGACCTTCATGTTCCTGATGGTCATTCTCGGCGCAACCGACCGTCGCGCGCCTGCCGGCTTCGCACCGATCGCGATCGGCCTCGGGCTGACGCTGATCCACCTGATCGCCATCCCCGTCGACAACCTGTCAGTCAATCCTGCCCGCAGCACCGGTCCTGCGCTGATCGTCGGGGACTGGGCTGTCAGGCAGCTTTGGGCTTTTTGGGTGGCGCCGATCACCGGAGCAATTGTGGCCGGCACCGTCTACCGAAAGGTCTTCGACGCGGACTCTCATCGGATTTAGCGCAGGCTCCGGGAAGAAAAGGGCCTTCGAGTGGACCCCAGAAAAATGTCCAGTTTCAACGAATGATCTGAGGAGGATCGGGGATGTCGACGAATCTGTTGGAAACCATGGCCGCCGCCTTCAGCAATGAGATCGTAGAGCAAGCGTCGCCGCTTCTCGGGGAATCGGAAAGCGGCACGGAATCCGCTCTCGGAATGCTGTTGCCCGCATTGCTGGGGGGGGTTGCGACGCATGGATCAACACCCGATGGCGCATCAGCTTTGCTCAACACACTGTCGGGACCGGACATAGACAGTTATCTGCCGCACAAGCTAACCGAGTTGTTCTCGGGAGGCGAGCGCACCGACGCTCTGCTGGCACTGGGTCCCCGTCTCGCCGGACCTGCATTCGGCGAAGAGCTGGCCCCCTTGCTCGACACGGTGACAACGCTGAGCGGAATCAGGGCATCTTCCGTCTCTACGCTTCTTTACATGGTCACCCCTCTCATCTTTGGATACCTGAAGAAGCTCGTCAGCGAACTCGGGTTGGACGCGACAGGCCTGGCGCACTTGCTCGAGGATCAGAAGGAACACCTGACGGGTAAAGTCGATGCCCAACTTGCCGGCCCCCTCGGACTGGATCCCCGGTTCATCAATTCACCGTTGGCAGACCCGCAAGCAGCCGCTCGTGAGACCCAGGCGACCGCCGTTCGCGGCGCGGCTAATACCTCATCACCCTTATCCAGACCGTGGCCCTGGCTCGCGTTGTTGGCCGCATTGGTGGCCGCTAGCACTTTGTTTCGAGACGGCCGTGGCCCCGAAGTGGCAGGTTCGGACCCGATGCAGGGGGCGAGTGACACTCCAGCTGAAACCCTTCCGGATCAGGAACCGTTGCCTGCCAGAATCTACTTCGAGGTGGGCAGTGCTGCGATCGATGACACAGCTCAACAGACGATATCCAATGCCATATTCGCTATTCGGACGCAGTCGCTGAGCGTGACCGTCACGGGCTATACGGATCGGACCGGCAACGCCGCCGAAAACATCGAGTTGGCGAAACAGCGCGCGTCGGCCGTTCAGGCCGCGTTGATTCGCGCGGGCGTTGCTGAAGAACAGATTCAGATGAAGCCGCCGCTGTCGCTTGGAACGACGGGTAGCGGTTCGGATGAGGAAGCCCGGCGGGTTGATATTTCACCGGTGGATTGAAGTCAAAAAGCCCGTCGCGAGGATGTACCCCGCGGCGAGGGCTTTGCGATCGCGACTCATGGAATGTCGCCCCGCTCCGGCAAAGCCCGCTCGGTGTGTTGGCAAGAGTCCATAAGGAAAGGCCTGGGGCGAATCGCAATGGACAAGGCGGGGGGCTGCACTGCGCTTTGGGGCCCATCCGGTCACCGCGCGGAGTAGACCCCCGAAGCCACTCTAATGAGCTCTGGGAGACGGGGTCGGCACGGCCGCCGCACGACGTTGCAAGGCCCCTGAGGCGGCCATCGCTGCCACCCCTTCGACGCGCCGTTCGCAGTATCATCAACAACCTGCCAGATCGGACCCGGGTATGGCCCGTTCCCCCGACCGTTCCGCTCCGCCGCCCCACGGGATCCGTCATCACCTTGAAAGCGCCCGACACCCCCGCCTTCGAGGCGACCATGGGACTCTCAGACAACCGCCCGATCGGACGCTGGCCTCAAAGCTCGTGACTACTGTTAGCCCCCGGAATACGCCACCTCGGTCGATCAAGGTCGATTCCCGTAAGCGCCGGGTTCGATGGCGATTGCAATGTCTACGCTCACCTTCCTCCGCACCGAAAATCACGGCGCAGGCTGCGGTGAAAAGCATTTCAGCACTCCCTGGCCCGATTGAAGTGCGGCAGGGAACGAGTCCACCTCAATGCGATCCCTCACCCAGCCCCGACAGCGCCTGAGATGACATCCATCCGCGGGATCGGCTGGCGATACCCGGGATCACGAAGCGCTCGCCGAACCGGCACATCGTGAGTCTCCGGGGAACATCCTTCCCCGCGCGCAAAGCCTTTGCCGACTACAGAAACGCCACTGAGGCAACACCCACGCCAGATGGCATCATCTCGCCATTACGCCCTCAGTGCTGCTGAGCAGCGCAATCTGATCGGCAAGAAACGCCGCATGCGTCCGATTGCGCGCGTGCAGCTTACGCATAATGTGCGCAACATGCACCTTGACGGTTCCTTCACGCATGCTCAGTTCCTCGGCGATCACCCGATTCGACAGGCCCTTGCGCAACAGGTTTAGCACGTCTCGCTGCCGTGGCGTCAGCCGCGTTGTGGGCGCGACGTCGATAACCTCGGTCGCGACACGTCCCAGGCTGCCGCTCAGAATAGGGCTCTCGGCTTCAGCGTCCTCACCGGACAGGATGCATTCCGGGATATACGTGCCGCCGTGGAGCACCAGACGCAAGGCGTCCATTGCCTGCTCGGCGTTCATGGACGCGTGGATGTAGCCACGCACACCGCGGCGAAACGCCTCGAAGATCTCCCTACGGTTATCGCACTCCGACAGAATCACGACAGGGATGTCCCATCGGTAGTCCTGGAACTGGTTGAGCATTTCGTCGATCTCGGCCTGCACATGCGTCGACGAACTGATGCCGAAAATCACCACATCGATATGGCCCTGAGCGGCATCGGACGCGGCAATCCTGCGGCAGAGTTCCTCGCAACTCAGGAACGGCAGAACCGTGAATGCAATGTCTGCCTGGTGTCCGGTGTTCACAAGTTCTGCAAACATTCGGGTTACGCATTCCAGGATCAGTGGCCGGCGATCAACAACGGCAATGTTGTGTTCCATACTCATGAATGTCGCCTCCGCGCCTTGTTCTCAGCGCTTAGCTTTATATCGGCAAATTGAATCGACCCAGAACACCAGCCAATCGAGCTTACATTCGGGTCGCTCTTTTGCTCATGCCATCCGGCCCGTCTTTGGCATCCAGATCCACAAGCCGGAGAAAAGTCTGCCATAGCGCAACAGACACCCACAAACAGTATCATAAAATCGTCTACTTAATCACCGCATCGACCCTATATCCCCCTGCTCTGCAACCGCTACCAAGCCCGGAAATAACCCAGAAAAGCAGACAGGATACAGAGAGAGTTCCGGGAGAATACTTCATAAAAACGGAAAATCAGAGGAGAAATATGGCTCCCGACCTAATTTGACAAAATTATGATTAATTAGATTACGATCAGCAAAGACTATACCGCTAGAATCGAATGATCAATAGGCACTTTTTCCTATACCACCATCGCTGTCGGCGAGAAAGCCTCTTAGGCCAACCACACCGTATTCCCGCATTACCAACTGACCCCAAGCCGTTGAAATAGCTTTTCTTGAAGGTTCCACTAAAGGCTAAGGATTGCCAGCCACCAGCTTGTTTCCGGTGTCAGCTGGGCATCGGGAGGCTACTCCGGAAGAAAATCAAGCGAAGAAATCGGCCAACCGAAGCGGACACCAAACACGGTAGACCACACCTCGACCAGCTGCCGCCAACTGACTAAACAAAACCGACACACAAGCACTATACCCCGCTCAGCAGGGCCATGCGCGTCTTGCAAGGCTATCTCGATACATACCAAGGATTTATTGAGTGATTGCGTCAGAGGACAATGTAGGCGGCCATCCCGGTCACGAACGGCATCGAAATTGCCTCGTTCAAGAGCCGCGCGGGGACATGCCGGCCGACTCGATCGAAAACCGACAGGCATGCTCGACAGCGCCGGGCCACGACCGCATTACGGCGCGAAGGCCGGCGAGGCGATCATCGCGCGCCAGCGAACCCCGTCCTTTATTTTTGGGACGAGGTGCCGAAAGCGGTGAGGGAATGGCCATTCCCATCCAAGGTGACGGCGAGCGCCCGATCAGCGGTCGGATGCCCCTTCCTGCCCTGTCCCGGCAACAGCCACGGATGCCTGATCGGAGCCGATCGTCACCTCGAGCCATGCACCCGGGGGACATCGGACGCTTCGATCGCGCGCCGCGAGCCCGTCCATCACGCACACTACCCGCCATGTCCGTCGAATGCTTCCTTGGAAACGGCCCGAACAAGGGGTCCGAGCGCGAGTTCATCGCAGATGCCGCGACAAGGTGGATCAGCCAGGCCCGCCATCGAAAGCAGGGTTGCGCGAGCCTTCGGCCATGACATATGTCTTGAAACACCGAACGCGACCTCTCAGCGCCGGGCAGCCACTGCAACATTGTGGCCCAACAATCTGATCAGCAAAAAAATGCCGGGAGCGAGACGGGGATTCGCTCCCGGCCAATGTAGCGGATACGGCCAGCGGGGCAAATACACGCCGACCGACCCACCAAAACTGACATCTATGTCGGGCATCGATTCACGCAGTTCCCGCACCATCCAACAGCGGCACGAGAAAGCGACCTATCCATCTTGTTGCCGATGTTATCCATCGTCGTCGGCGGGGATATCGTCAATCCTGGGCCGCCTTCAGAAATTATCTAACGAAGTCAGTGGCACAAACCGAATCAACTCCTGGACCTTCATCCCACGAAGCCTTACCGTGCGGTCGCGAAGAACCTACTAAGACGAAAAGTTTATTTCTCCGCCGTATCGCGATTACTTCACAAATGTCAATTATAAACCCAATACTCCACATGCTCCAGCAATCTGAAGACGGCAACATGCCATAGGTCAAAGCAATGGTCGCGCAATAGTATTATGAATACCATATCGCCACGTCAAGCACGACAATAGAATATTTCAAAAACCCCATTAATGTTCAACTATAGATGTGGAGAATACCATTTTTAATCCGTAAGAATTCCTAAGCATTATTCCCTATATAATCCACTATATAGTCGTAAAACCTATATAAACTGGCGGGAACAGAAATCATATAGCCCATCCATAGAATAATTGGACACATGCGCCTGCCTTGAGGGGGCCAACGTATGCGATTTGTCTTATTCCGGTACGCCATTTGCTGAGGGGGGCCTGTCGGAATGACAGCGCTACCCCGTCAGCCACTCCGAAATAGCGCGCTGGCGGATGGGGACGGTGGTGGCCTTGCCGGCAGCTTGGGTTCAGCGCGCCGAATCGATATCGGAGCTTGCCAGTTCAGGATAGGCGTTGCGTGCTGCTCTCAAATAACGGAGTGCATTCGGGAAGTCGAGCGTCTTCATCGCCGTCGCAAAATCGTCAGCATGGTCGCCGAGCACGGCATCCAGAACCTCGCGCCCATGCTGCCACGTCAAGTAAGCCTGCACGTCCTCTGCCGCCAGTTGATGGGTCAATGGTGTGAAGATCTGGAGTAACTGGAAGAAGTCCAGCTCGACGGCCGGAGGTGGTGCGGGAACCGAGCTTGTCCTTCCCGTCATGGCCGTTGCGTCGCTACAGCCGAACGGGATCGCTACCCAGAATCGGCTGCCGCGACCAAGCGTGCTGCGAAATCCGATGGTGCCGCCCATGAGCTCCACGAGTTGTCGGCAGATCGCGAGACCGAGCCCCGCACCGCCGAAGCGCCTCGACCGCGAGTTGTCGGCCTGTTCAAAAGCCTTGAATATGTCCGCTTGCCGCTCGGCACCAATACCGATCCCCTGATCATCGATTTCGAAACGCACCACGACACCATCCGGCGTGCTGTCGCCCAGACGCACGCGCAGCGTGCAGGTGCCCTGTTCAGAAAACTTCACGGCATTGCTCAGCAGGTTCCCCAACAACTGCTCGAGCCGCGAGGAGTCGCCGTACAAGATCGGCGGCAGGGATGGATCGCTCTCCCGAAGCCAGCCTAACCCTTTTTCCTCGGCGCGGGCACGCCACAAGGACTCTGCCTTGTCGAGCACCGCGCACAAGTCGAAGGGCGCGGGTTCGATCTGCACTTTGCCCGCCTGCAGGTCTGCCATGTCGATGATCTCATCGACGATGCCGAGCAGCTGCCGGCCGGCCTTCTCGATCCTGGAAACCCGCGCGCGGACGCGCGGGTCGTTCACCTCGCCAGCCAGCAGGCCAGCAAAACCGAGGATCGCATTCATTGGCGTGCGCAACTCGTGGTTGACGTTCGCCAGAAACAGAGTCTTGGCGCGGTGCGCCGACTCCTCCCTGACGAGCGCATCGCGAAGCGCCTGAGTGCGTTCGGCGACGCGCGCACTGAGCTCGGCATTCAGTTGCCGCAACTCCTTGTCGCGCGACTTCAAGGTCAGATGCAACCGGACACGGGCTCGCACGATTGCGCGACTCACTGGCTTATGGATGAAATCGACGGCACCGGCGGCCAGCGCCCGGGATTCGCTATCGACATCGTTTCTCGCCGTAACGAACACGACCGGGATCTCCCGCGTCCGGGGATCGCCCTTCAGCGCCTGACACACGGCATAACCGTCCATGTCAGGCATCATCACATCCAGAAGTATCAGGTCCGGTAAACTCTCAGTGAGCAGGGTCAGGGCCTCCTCACCGGATAACGCGTACTGGATCTCGTGGTCGTCATCGAGGAACTCGCCGAGTACCTGAATGTTGTCAGCTTGATCGTCAACGATTAGGAGCTGCGGGTGTTGGCTCATGGACTAGGGCACTCTGTGGGAAAAGCGGCAGCCACGGATCCGCGCCGTCTCACTCCGGCGGGAGGTCCGTGGCCTGCGTTAAGCCAGTCAACGTGGGCACGGCACGCTTGAAGACGGACAGGGCAGCCTGCGCCTCGCGCGTTTTCAGCCTGCAGACCGCCGTCATCACGGGCTGGAACGACTCGGCGGCCGAGGTTTCGGCCAATAGCGACTGGATCTGCTCGGCAAGCTGTCTGGCCGACAGGCGATTGCCTCGCAGCGCCCGCTCGAGCTCTTTAAGCAGGGACTTCAGACGATCACGCTGGGCGCCGTGCAGGCGCTCAACCGGCATGCGGCTGCCGCGACTGCCTGCCGCCGGGGCGAGCCACCGCAACAGGCTGTCAAGGAACACCGGCGGCGACTGAGGGGCAACGATCCATTCTTTCACCCCGGCTTCCGCGGGCAGCGGCCCGCGGTCGGCGGGCGGAGATTTCGCCAGGGCGATGACGATCGGCTTCGCACGACCCGAACGCTCGCAGAGCTGCTGGGCTACCCGTTCGACCTGCCGATCTGGCAGGTTCAGCGCGAGAAGAGCGAGATCAAAGCCATTCTGCGCGGCTTTCGCCACAGCCTCGCGCGACGTCGCGACCTGAGTTACGCTGAGGCCGAGAGCGGCCAGCCAGTCGGGCATCGCAACCGCCTCCGGTTCATGGCCCACCCAAAGGATCCGCTTGCCTTGTATCGGTCTGGCGCGCTGGATCTGGTCCAGTGCCTCCCTGTCGCGCTGCGCACGACCTTCGGGCAGCGGCACCTCGTCCCTCCCGAGACGCTGAAAATTCGCGGTAAACACAAAGGTGCTGCCTTCCGCCGGGACGCTGTACACCGTGATCTCACCGCCCATCAGGTTGACCAGGCGCCGGGCAATCGACAGCCCGAGGCCCGTCCCACCGTATTTGCGGGTGGTGGAGCTGTCGCCCTGCGCGAAAGTGTTGAACAGCCGCTGCGTCTGTTCGGGCGTTATCCCGATACCGGTGTCTCGCACCGTGGTCCGCACGCTGATGACGGAACCCTTCTCTCCCGCCCATTCAAGCGCCAACGAAATGCTTCCGCGTTCCGTGAACTTGACCGCATTGCCGACCAGATTGACCAGTATCTGGTTCAGCCGAAAGGCATCGCCCAACAGGTAGCGGGGCAGGCGCGGATCGCGTTGCACCCGCCATTCCAGCCCCTTCTGTTCCAACCGCACCAGGAACAGATCCGCGACGGATTGCACGACCTGATCCAGTTCGAAGGGTGCCTGCTCGAGTTCCAGCCCACCCGCTTCGATCTTGGAAAAATCGAGAAGGTCGTTCAAAAGACGCAGCAGCGCCTGCGATGCGGAGTGCACCTTTCCCAGATAGTGGCGCTGTCGCGCTTCGAGTTGGCCGTCCAGGACATGTTGCATCAGCCCGATGATCGCGTTCATCGGCGTCCTGATCTCATGACTCATGTTGGCCAGGAACTGTCCCTTCGCCCGATTCGCCGCTTCGGCCTCCCGGGTTCGAGCCTGCAGGTCCTGATTCACCTGTTCCAGCTTCAGATGCGCGTTATGGAGCTCGGTGATGTTCTCGGTAAAGATCACGATGCCGCCGACCTCCTGCGCCGCCGTGTACCAGGGACGCACCTCCCAGCGTAGCCACTGATCGGTCCCGTCCCGGCGCGCGAAGCGGTCCTCGTCGGCCCGGACGACTTCGCCCTCCAGTGCGCGACGGTGCACGGCCTTCCAGTGATCGGGTATGTCCGGGAACACATCGTAGTGGCAGCGCCCGGTCAGGTCGACGTCCCCGAGTTCGTAATCGGAGCACCAGCGGCGGCTGGTCGCGACGTAACACAGTTGGCGATCGAGCATCGCGATGGCCGCCGGAGCGTGCTGTATGAACAGGCTGAGACGCTGCTCGCTCTCGCGCAATGACTCCGCTGCTCGCCGGCTCTCGGTAATATCGATATGGGCCCCGAACATGCGGGTCATCCGACCATCGTCGTCCGGCGCCAACGCCGCCTGATCCCTCATCCACCGGTAGGAGCCGTCCCTGTGACGCAGACGATACTCGACGGTCAGATGTTGTCGGGGGTGAGCGATGAATTCGCGCACATCCCGCAGCACGCGTTCGACGTCTTCCGCATGCGCACGGCTGCGCCATTCGTCGAAGGAATCGGAGATCTCGTGGTCTTCGTAGCCAAGCTGGGCTTTCCATTCGCTCGAATAATGCACGCGATCGGTGCGGATATCCCATTCCCAGAGGCCGACTCCGCCGGCGCGGACCGCCGTCTGCAGTCGCTGGGCGTTTTCGCGTCGACGCTGGTCGTGGAGCCAGCGCAGCGTGACATCCTGAAACGTCCCCTCGACCCGGGTCACGACACCCTCAGGGCCGCTTCGCGGGGCGGCATTGGCGACCAGAAAGCGCATCTCACCCGTGGACAACCGACGGCGAAACGACACTTCTCCCGAATACGCCGAGGCCCAGCAATCCTCGAACCACGCGCGCAGCGACGGCTGATCGTCCGGGTGGATCAGTTGCAGCAGGTTCTCGACCGAGGGCTCGAAGTCGTCCGCCGACACACCCAGAATGCGGTAGCTCTCCTCAGACCAGAAGACACCGCCCTCGCGCCGATAAGTCCAACTGCCCACCCGAGCAATCCGTTGCGACTCCGAGAACATTGCCCGGCTGTCACGGATCGTCTGCTCGGCTGTTCTGCGCTCGCTCAGGTCACGCAGTACGATCACAGCGCCGGCGGCGGTCCCGGGGTCCCGCTGCACCGCGGTCAGTGTGTATTCGACCTCTCGACCAGCGCCGTCCGCCGCCACCAGCGACGCGGGCTGTGGGTCCCGTTGAGAAGCCTCGGTACCGTTAAGAATCCCGACAAGTTGGCGCCGCCAGTCCTTCCCTTCGGCACCGCCTTGCAGGGCAAGGACCTCGGTCACGGGTTTGCCCTCCACGGCATCGAGGTTCCATCCCCCCAACGCAAGGGCTGCCGCGTTCATGAATTTGATCGCCCCGGACGCATCCACCGCGACGAGTCCCTCGGTCATACTGGCCAGGGTCGCGTCCAGCCATTGACGCTTCTGATCGACCTCTGTTGCCAACCGGGTCTTTTCGATGGCACTCGCCACGGCCAGCCGCAGCGTGACGACCGTCGCATGCTCCTTCTCAAGGAAGTTCTCCGCGCCACTCCGCATCGCCGCGACGACCGTGGCGGTGTCGGCATGGCCCGTCATCACGACCAGGGCTGGCCTGAACTGCGACGGTCTGGCCCGCAGCGCGGCAAGCAACTCGAGACCGTCCATGTCGGGCAGGCGTCGGTCGATCAGCACGCACGCCGGGCGGGCTGCGTCCACCAATGCCAGCCCCTGCGCGGCACTAACCGCCTCCAATATGTCGTATTCCGGTCCGAGCCGAGCGCGCAGAACCGCGCGGTCCTCAGGGGAATCGTCGATGATCAAGATCCGGGCTTTACTACCAGGGTTCGACCGGGCAGTGCCTAGGCAGTCGCGCGGCACGGAGTCGGTCTCTGCAGCAAGGCCGTAGCAAAGCGCTGGGGTTCCGTGGATCGGCTGCTTCTGTTCGCGCAACTCGGCGGGGGCCCGGCGCATGGCAGCCTCGCCGCTCCCGGCCGCACAACCAAAGGCCATTGCGCCATCTGAGTGTTGCGGTCGGCCGGGGACGGCCGGCGATCGACGTGACGGGCGCGTTCGGGGCATCAAGAATCCACCCTCATTCGTTGGACCAACTCAGGCGGTCAGGCACAGTTGAATCAGATCGTTCGGATACCCCCGGCAGGCATAATGCCTACCGCGCCCTCGCCGAGGAATAGGTACGTTTGCCTATCGACTCCGGGCTATGCCTTGTGATTTCGTTCCAGAATGCTCTCCGCTCGAATCAAGTGGACCCGCCGATCGGAACTCGAGCATGACGGTTTCCGGGCCGGTGCGAACTTCCCGTCACACGGGTGCAAGCCCCAGGACACGATCCATTCGGGCACGGGTTCGGCGCGCGGGGAGTCGAGGTCTCACCGGAAACGGAAACCTTGCGTTTCCTCCTTCGCCGACAGTTTTGTGCAGTCCGGGAACGTCGGGCGGTCTCGGCGCAGTGACGATCGGAGCCTTAACGCAGGGGGCCGACCGTCAGTACCGGACCAGCAGCCCCAAGCCGCCCGGACGCACCAAATAGGGACACAGATACCCCGTAATTGCACCACGCTGATACAGTCTGACCAGAAAATCAACATCGAGGCCCGCGTGCCGCGGCATTAAGGCACCATCACAAGGCATTCTTCTTGCTTATGGTGCAAGTCCAAAAAAACTTCCACAACAAGGATGCAATCATGAAAAGTAATGACGTCTTGTTCGTGCTGCTGGGTGCAATCATGGTGCTGGCGATGCACTCCGGGTTCGCCTTCCTCGAACTCGGCACGGTCCGGCGCAAGAACCAGGTCAACGCACTGGTCAAGATTCTCAGCGATTTCGCCGTTTCGACGATCGCCTATTTCTTCATTGGCTACTACCTGGCCTATGGCGTCGAGTTCTTTCGCGGCGCCGACCAACTCGCCGCCAATAGCGGCTACGACCTTGTCAAGTTCTTCTTTCTCCTGACCTTTGCGGCAGCCATCCCGGCGATCGTGTCGGGCGGGATTGCGGAACGCGCACGCTTCGCACCACAGCTCACTGCGACATTCCTGCTGGTGGCCTTCGTCTATCCCTTCTTCGAGGGCATTGCCTGGAACAAGAACTATGGCTTCCAGGGCTGGCTGGAGCAGACCTTCGGCTACGCATTTCATGATTTCGCCGGCTCCATCGTGGTGCATGCTGTCGGCGGATGGATCGGTCTGGTGGCCGTATTGATGCTTGGGCCGCGCCGCGGGCGCTACCACAAGGATGGGTTGATCGCCGCGCATCCCCCGTCGAGCATTCCGTTTCTGGCACTCGGCGCCTGGGTGCTTACGGTAGGCTGGTTCGGCTTCAACGTGATGTCGGCGCAGACGCTGGACGCCGTCAGCGGTCTGGTGGCGCTCAACTCGCTGATGGCGATGGTGGGAGGAACCTTGTCAGCCTTGCTGATGGGCCGGAATGACCCAGGCTTCGTTCACAACGGTCCGCTGGCCGGACTGGTGGCCGTTTGCGCGGGTTCAGACCTGATGCATCCGATCGGCGCCCTGGCGGTGGGCGTCGTCGCCGGCGGTCTCTTCGTAACGCTGTTCACGCTGACGCAGAACCGCTGGAAGATCGACGACGTGCTTGGTGTATGGCCGCTGCATGGACTTTGCGGCGCCTGGGGCGGTATCGCCGCGGGCATTTTCGGTCAGACTGCCCTGGGCGGCCTCGGCAATGTCAGCTTCGTCGCGCAGCTGCTCGGCACCGGACTGGGTATTGCAGTGGCGCTGATCGGCGCCGCGCTGGTTTACTTGCCGCTGCGCTACGCGGTAGGTCTCCGATTGACCCCGGAGGAGGAGTTCAATGGCGCCGACCTGACGATACACCGTATCTCGGCAACGCCGGAGAAGGAAGCCGGCTGGTAGCCGGCATTGCTGGCGGAACCCTGCTCCCAAGCAGTGCTGCCCACGCGCGCCGCCGGCAGTGGGCGGCGCGCCCCCTCGACCCCGGGCGGGAGCGGGCGATCACCAGACCTGTCCCGGATGCGCCCGGTTGTAGGTCTTGATCAAATGATCGAGGCGACGCTTGACCCGGCTCCGGTCGGCGTCCAGATGGACGGGCGCGAGTTCCACCGGCTCTTCGAGCGGCAGTTCCGCGCTGTTCAAACCGGCATACGGCGCTTCCACCCAGCCGCTACAGCGAGTGGGGAGCAAATCCAGCCAGCCCGGCCGGACCGGCGGCTTCCGCGAGCGCCAGCGCGGCTGTCGGACGCCGGTCGCGGTCGGGTGGCGCCACAGGGCGGCTCGTGGTACGAATCGAAAGTGGCTCATGGCTGCAGTCTCCCGTCTGATCAAGGATAGGTGTGGGCACAGTCTAGGGCGATCGAAACGGCGATATCAGGCCGCAACCGGTAAAACGGGAGCCGCTCGATTTACGCAAAATTTACGTGTCCCGGCCGGGAGGCGTTGTTACCCTTGCGCCATGAGCCGCAAGATCCGACTACTGATCGTCGAGGATGAGCCCGCCATTCGCGCCGGGCTCACGGACGTCTTCGTGTTCCATGGCTATGAGGTCGAGACGGCCACGACCGGGCCCGAGGGCCTCTCGAAGGCGCTGAGCGGTCTGTTCGATCTGATCCTGCTCGACATCATGTTGCCGGGGATGGACGGATTCGAAGTCTGCGAGCGCATTCGCGAACGTGACCGTGACCAGCCCATCATCATGCTGACGGCGCGCACCAGCGATAACGACATCGTCCAGGGGCTGAGCCTGGGCGCCGATGACTATGTCGCCAAGCCGTTCTCGGTCGCTCAGCTGGTGCTGCGCGTCCAGGCGGTTCTGCGCCGCTCGCGGATTGGTGCAGCGCAGGAGGACTGCATCAGTATCGGCGACTCCATTTCGATCGACACACGCAACCTGTGCGGCACACGCGGGTCCGAAACACTGACCTTCACCCGCCGCGAGGTGGAAATCCTGCGTTACCTGCACGCGAATTCGGATCACCCGGTGGCACGCGAGGAACTGCTGGCGAAGATCTGGGGCTACGCCCGTCACCTGGAAATCGAGACTCGAACCGTGGATATCCACATTGCGAAGCTGCGCCGCAAGATCGAACCGAACCCCAGCGAGCCGCGCTATCTGGTGACGGTGCGAGGAGCCGGCTACCGCCTCCTCGCGGATTGAACGTGGCCGAGTCCTGGATCGGACTCAACCGCGCGCGGCTGCGTTGGGCGCTCGGTTCGTTTTTCCTGGCGCTGGCGCTGCCGACCGGTATCCTGCTGCGGCAAACTTACAAGGAACTGCAGTGGGAATCCTTCCACCAGCACCGCGTGCTGGCCGAGGAACTCGGGGCTCGCATCGACAGCCGGCTGCGGCAGTTGATCGTATCGGAAGAAGCCCGACCGAAATCCGATTATGGTTTTCTGGCGCTCGGCGGCGATCCGTCCGCGAACTTCGTCGTGCGGTCGCCCTTGTCGGGCTACCCGGTCCGCTCGGCCATACCCGGCGTGATCGGATACTTTCAGATCGACGACCGCGGCATGCTGACGACACCGCTACTCCCGCCCACGCAGGCAAACCCGGTGCATTTCGGCATCCGGGCCGCGGAGCTCAGGGCCCGGCGGGAACTACAGACGCGCATCCGGGACATCCTGACCCGCGGGCAAACCCTTGCCGAACTGGGCCGGAGAGCCGCGCTCCCCTTCAGTCCCGTACTGCGCTATGGCGCTCCGGTGAGCGTCCTGCCCTATGGCAGCCCCAGACCCTGGCCCATCGAGGAGACGCCGGAAATACCGGGCCGGCCACCGTGGACTAACGGCCCCAACGAGCCATGGATGTCGGAATCGCGCCCGAATGAAGCTCCAGCCACCCCTGCAGAAGGAGAGGCTCGCAGCGCAGACTCGGACGGGCGGCCGGCCCCAGCGTCTTCGAAAGGAAGAAATCCCGCGCCCGGCAACACACGCGAACTCCCCGCCGATGACGAACCCGACCTTGACGGGCCGGCACCGGGGCACCCGGCACTGCGGTTGCAGAGATTGGCCGAGCCGGTTCGCCGCGCGCCGATGGACTTCGACCGCCTCGATACGGGCCACCTGGTGTTGTCGCGCACCGTGTGGCAGCAGGGGCACCGCGCCGTACAAGGGGCGTTGATCGAACCCGAGCGATTCATGGCCGTGTTGATCGAGCGCGATTTCCGGCACACGGCCCTGTCGCGCATGAGCGCCTTGGCCGTGGAATACCGCGGCACGGTATTGCTGGAATCCAGCGGCGCGAGTTCATCCAGCGACTTGGCCGACACGGGGCGCTGGCGCGGCGACACACTCTACCGGACGCGCCTGTCGCCACCCCTGAGCGACATCGAACTCGTGTTCACGATCGATGATTTGCCCGCCGGACCCGGCGCCGCAGTCGTCAGCTGGCTGGGCGCCATCCTCTGCGTCGTGTTGATCGGCGGCTGCTGGCTGTTGTACCGGCTGGGCTTGCGCCAGATCGCCGCCGCGCAGCAGCAACAGAATTTCGTCGCGGCGGTCAGTCACGAATTGAAGACGCCGCTGACCTCCATCCGGATGTATGGCGAGATGCTGCGCGAAGGCTGGGTGTCCGAGGAGCGGCGGGCGAGCTGCTACGACTTCATCTGCACGGAAAGTGAACGGCTGACGCGGCTGATCACGAACGTGCTGCAACTGGCCCGGGTCTCGCGCCATGGCCTGGAAATCGAGTTGCAGCCGTTGACTGCGGCACGTTTGCTGGAGGTGATCCGGCCGCGACTCGCCGCACAGATTCAGCAGGCCGGTTTCGTTCTGCACGTGCTCTGCGACGAGCCCGCCGGGCAGACGACCATCCGCGCCGATGAGGACTGCTTTGCGCAAATCGCGATCAATCTGGTCGACAACGCGATCAAGTTCGCCGCCGGAACCGACGTAAAGCGGATCGAACTCTGCTGCTACCGTCACGGGCCCGAGGCGCTCGTCTTCAGCGTGCGCGACTTCGGACCGGGCGTTCCCAAGGAACGCATGAAGAAGATCTTTCGTCTTTTCTACCGGGGCGAGAACGAGAGCGTGCGCGAAACGGCCGGCACGGGTATTGGCCTGGCGCTCGTCGAGCAACTCGCCACCGCCATGCAGGCCCGCGTCGATGTGGTCAACCATGAACCGGGCGCGGAGTTCCGTGTCTGGTTCACACCCTGCGACGCCAGCGTGAGCGAGACAGCTGCCGCGACCGTGACCGGAATGCCAGGCGCGAACATCTGACGGCAAGCGTCGCGCGCGCCTTTGAAAACCGGCGCGAGTTTCCTTATTCTTCGCGGCATGCGAAGCGCGATGAATGATAGTGTCCGTATCCTGCACGACCGGGTTCCCGACCGCATTCGGCTGCACGTCGCCCTGATCAAGCACCGCGCGACTTTGGCCGAAGTGCTCAAGCACAGCCTGTTGAAGGACCCCGATGCCCACGGGATCTACCATGCCGAAGCCAACGTGGTCACCGGTTCGCTGCTGATCAAGTTCCACCCGTCACTGCAAACTCAGACACGTGTCGTCGACCTGGTCAGGGCGACGGCGGGACGCATCGCTGAGGGCGAGATTCCGACCACGGCCAAGCACCGCAACCCTCGGGTCAGCAAGATGTTGCCCGGCGCTTATTTCTCGCGAGAACTCGTCGTCAGCGTGGCCGGAAATGTGATTGCGGGTCTGGTCCTCGCGGCCTTTCTTGCCCGCTAAGGGTAGAGTACGGAACAGAACGGAGTGGGGTTGGCCACGCAGCGGCCCCGCCGCCGTGGGTGCGAAACGACGAGGGATGCGCTACGGTTCCGATCACCTGCTACACAGACGGAGTCTGTCCAATGCTCGAACTCGATTTCTCACGGGGTCGGCGCCCCGAAACGGTGCTGTTCCTTGGCGCCCACTGTGACGACATTGAAATCGGCATGGGTGCCACCGTGATCAGGCTGGTCGAGCGCTATCCGGAAACGCATTTCGTATGGGCCACACTGAGCTCGGACGACGTCCGCGAACGCGAGACACGTGCCGCCGCCGCTCGGCTGCTGGCGGGAGCGCAGCGCAGCACGGTGTTGGTGGAGCGTTTCAAGGGCAGTTACTTCCCTTACGAAGGCGCGTCGATCAAGAGTTTCTTCGAGACCTTGAAGCAGCACGGCAACCCCGATGTAGTTTTCACGCATTACCGGCAGGATCTGCATCAGGACCATCGGATCACCAACGAACTGACCTGGAACACGTTCCGGAATCACTGCATCTTCGAGTACGAGATCCCCAAGTACGACGGCGACATCGGCATACCCAACGTCTTCGTGCCGGTATCGCGAGCCTGTCTGACCCGCAAGATCGATGTGCTGATGGAGTGCTTTCCGAGCCAGCACGACAAACAGTGGTTTACCCGGAACACTTTCGAGGCCATCGCCCGCCTGCGGGGCATCGAGTCCAACGCGGCCGAAGGCTTCGCCGAGGCCTTCCACTGCCGTAAGGCGGTGCTGGGCCTGTGAGCGAGAACCGCCGCCCGCAGCGAGCGCCGCGCGCACGCGCCAAGACCCAAACCACACCTCACTCACCATGAAAAAGGTCGATTTCCTGATTGTCGGCGGCGGCGTCGTCGGGCTTTCGGTCGCGCGGGAGCTGAAAGCCCGACGACCCAAAGCGAGCGTGACGCTGATCGAGAAGGACGCGCGCTGCGGCCTTCACGGCAGCGGGCGCAACAGCGGCGTGCTGCATGCCGGTTTCTATTACACGGCGGACAGTCTGAAGGCGCGCTTCACGCTGGAGGGCAATCGCCTACTGCGGGCCTACTGCACGCGGCGGTCGATTCCGATCAATCAGTGCGGCAAGCTGGTCGTCGCGCGCGATGCGGCCGATCTGCCGCAGATGGACGAGCTGCTGCGCCGCGGCGCGGCGAACGGCGTCGAGTTGCAGCCGATGACAGCCGAGGAAGCGCGGGCGATCGAACCCCGCGTCAAGACCTACGAGCGGGCCCTGTTTTCCCCCGCTACCGCCACCGTCGACCCCTCGGCCGTGATGGCCGCCCTGTTGGAGGATGCCGGGCGCGAAGGCATCGAGATCCTGACCGGCGCGCCCTTCCTGAAGCGCGATGGCGACACGATCAGGACCGGCGGCGGCGAATTCCAGGCCGGCTACGTCGTCAACGCGGCCGGACTGTATGCCGACAAGGTCGCGCGCGAATTTGGGTTCTCGGAACACTACCGCATCCTGCCCTTCAAGGGTCTCTACCTGTATTCGGACGAGCCGGCCGGCGCCCTGAAGACCAACATCTACCCGGTACCGGACCTCAAGAATCCCTTCCTCGGCGTGCATTTCACGATCCGCACCGATGGCCGGATCAAGATCGGTCCGACGGCCATCCCTGCCTTCTGGCGCGAGCACTACACCGGTTTCGAAAACTTCAACCTGTCCGAGTTCGCTGAATTGATCTGGCGGGAACTCGGACTCGTCGCCTCGGCCAACTTCGACTTCAAGCGGCTCGCCGTCGAGGAGATGATGAAGTATTCGCGGCGGCGCATGGTCGCCCTCGCGTCGAAGCTGGCCGACGGCGTGCAACTGAAGCAGTATCGGAGCTGGGGACAGCCGGGACTGCGCGCGCAGTTGATGGACATCCGCACCCGCAAACTGGAAATGGACTTCGTGCTCGAGGGCGACGCCCGCTCGATGCATATCCTGAATGCCGTCTCGCCCGCCTTCACCTGTTCCATGCCGTTCGCCCGGCATGTCTGTGACCAAATCGACAACCACCTAGGGACACTCCCATGAAGATCCTGATCGTCGGCAATCTCGGTTACGTCGGCCCGCTGGTCGAATCCCGGCTGCGAGCCTCGTTCCCCAATGCCACCCTGATCGGCTACGACATCGGCTATTTCGCGCACTGCCTGACGAATGCGTCGCGGCTGCCGGAAGTCTGCCTGGACGCCCAGCATTTCGGGGATATCCGCAACTTTCCGAAGGAACTGCTCGAAGGGGTCGATGCGGTCGTGAATCTGGCCGCCATCTCGAACGACCCCATGGGCAACAACTTCGAACAGGTCACGCTGGACATCAACCATGCCGCCTGTGTCGAACTGGCCCGCAAGGCCAAGGCGGCCGGCGTGCCGAACTTCGTGTTCCTGTCGAGTTGCAGTGTCTACGGCTATGCCGAGGATGGCGCACGGATCGAAAGCTCACCGCTCGATCCCCTGACCGCCTACGCGCGCAGCAAGGTGCAGTCCGAAGTGGACCTCGCACCGCTGGCCGGCCCCGACTTCCAGGTAACCTGCCTGCGCTTCGCGACCGCTTGCGGCATGAGCGACCGGATTCGGCTGGATCTGGTGCTGAACGACTTCGTCGCGGGCGCGATCGCCGGTGGCAAGATTTCCATCCTCAGCGACGGCACGCCGTGGCGGCCGCTTATCCATGTTCAGGACATGGCCCGGGCCGTGGAATGGGCGATCCGCCGCGACACGTCGAAGGGCGGACACTGTCTGATCGTCAATGCAGGCTCCGACGGCTGGAATTATCAGGTCAGGGATCTGGCGATGGCCGTGGCCGATGCGATTCCCGGCGTCGAAGTTTCCGTCAACCCGTCGGCCGCGCCAGACCGGCGTTCCTATCGCGTCGATTTCACGTTGTTCAAGTCGCTCGCGCCGGACTTCCAGCCGCAGGTGACGCTCTCGGCCGCCGTGAAAAACATCGAGATCGGGCTACGTGAAATGGGCTTCGACGATCCCGATTTCCGCAAGTCGCACCTGATGCGGCTGAACACGCTGAACCGGCTGCGCGAGAGTGGACAACTCAACGATCAGTTGCGCTGGTCCTTTGCCACCAGATAACGCCAACCCGGCAGCGGACTCATCCGAATTCGCTGCCGTTTCCTTCACGCTTTAGTTGGCACCTCATTCTCCGAGCAGCCGACCGGGCATTCGACGACACTCAGGCCTGAAGTGAACGCGCCGGTGCGTCGTACCACCCCCGCATCATCGGCAAACGGGCCCCGATTCCCTTGAGCCGCTGCAAAGACCGGAGCGCACCGTCAGGAGCCGTTCGGAGACGGGGGCATCTGCGGCCCCACGGCCGAACGCTCACGCGAGCTCGTGTGCCACCCACCGACCGATATCCGCGTGCGCAGCCGCCAGGGCCGGGAGCCTGGCGGAGCTACCGCTCAGGTACGCCGCAATGAGGATGGGCGCGCGATGGGGCGGGAAGGCGATCGCGACATCGTTGACCGCCCCACGTCGACCGCTCCCGGTCTTGTCGCCGACGACCCAGTCTCGGGGAAGACCCGCGCGGAGTCGGTCACCACCGGTTTTGCAGGCGCGCAACCAGCCCAGCAACAAATCCCTGGAGTTTGGCGCAAGTGTCTGTCCGCAAAGCAGCGTGTTCACCAGCCCTACCATCGCGCGCGGTGACGTGGTGTCGCGCGCATCGCCGGCCTCGTTGCTGTTGAGAGCGGGCTCGTTGCGGTCCAGGCGCGTCACGGGGTCGCCGACCGACCTCACGAATGCCGTCAGGGCTGCCGGACCGCCCAGTTTCTCCAGCAACAGGTTGGCCGCCGTGTTGTCGCTATCGGTGACAGCAGCCGCCGCGAGCGCATCGAGGGTCATGGAACCCTTGGCGATGTTCGCCTTCGTGATCGGCGAATGATCGATCAAATCATCCGGACCGTAAGCGATCCGGTCGCTCAGGGACATCCGCACACGGTCGGTTTGCGCGAGGATGGCCGCGGCCAGCACCCACTTGAACGTCGAGCACAGGGCGAAACGCTCGTCCGGCCGGTTCGCCAGGGAACGGCCAGTACCGGTGTCCAACGCGAATACACCGACCCGCCCGCCGACCTTCGCCTCGATCGCGACCAGTGAGGGAGGGTGAGCACGCGGCCTGACACGCGACAGAACGGGTGCCGATGTCAAAAACGCGGCCGCGGTGACCAGGAACTGTCGTCGCGTGCAGTGGATGAATGGCTGAGGCAGCTTGCTCGATGACATCAGCGCTTCCTCCAGGTCGGCACTCGCCGGAAAACCAGCCCCGAATTCGGCGCGTGTCCCATTTCCGGGCAGACATCGGAATTCACAGGAGACCGGCGCCACCTCTCGGCCTTGCCAGTCACACGACATACGCTTGGCCGCCCGAAAAACTTCGTATCCCCAACGCCAAGCGAGTGCGGCGGCGTCAAGACAAAACGCAGATGATCAGGCAAGGCGACCCGAGTGTCGATGTAAAACAGAAACCAGTGGCGTATGCGAAAGCGCCGGGTGGTTTTACTAAAGGAAGCGTTTCCGGGCTCCAGCCCATTGTCTGGTCGCCGCTGCAGCCGGCTCACCGCGATGAGGCTCGTGCCACCGTATCCGTTCATGCCCCTCTTGCGGGAGCGGTCCGGGAGGCCGAGACACGCCGTGAATCCGTCCCTGGAGGCTCGGCTGCGGGTTCCGTCCCGCAGACGGTCTCGGCGTCCCGACCCGCTCCCACTACCTAAACAAGGCAGCAGGGTGAATGGTTACCGTGCCACCGACGGCCAATTCGCCACAATGATTCCGACTCCCCGGATCTTCCTTGATGTCAGGATGAAATCATGGGCGGCCTGCCTCCGATCAAGCTGCGCTAATCGGACCCACGCGGGCTATGGCGTTACCGCAAAAGCGGTTGCCGTACCAACCGTTCCGCCCAGGGTGGTCAATCTGATCTTCCCGGTGGCAGCACCCGCCGGAACAGTGACCGTGACCTGGGTGTCCGTGTTGACCACGAAAGTGGCGACCTTGCCACCGCCAAATGTGACCTTCGTGGTCTGCATCAGGCCGGTTCCGGTCAACAGGACCGAGCTACCACTCGTACCGCCCGCTGGACTGAACGCGCTCAAGGTCGGCAACTGCAGGAATGGCTTCAGCGTCTGCACCGAACCTGTCGGCGTCATCAACGTGATGTGACCGGTGGCGGCCCCCTTGGGCACTACCGCCGTGCGATAAGTGCTACCCGTGCCGGAGAATGTCGCGTTCTCCCCGCCAAAGGACACCCCCGTAGCATCGGCAACGGCGCCCAACAAGACGACCGTGGCTCCTGCCTTGGCGGCGCTCGGGACCGCGTTGATTAACCCCGGGGCACCGAGGTCAACACTGTAGACAGCTCCATGCCCGAAGCTGCTGCCAGCATAAGTCAGGCCGTAAATCTTGCCATTCGTGTGCAGAAAGGGCGTAGCGTAAGGGGTGGCCCCGGACTGGTAGCCGAAGCTCGCTTGCTGCGTGTAGCCTCCGCTCGGTGTCACCTCGAATAACTTCCCTGCGCCTGATTTGCTGTTGGTACTGGTTACTCCGTAGAAGTTACCGTTGCTCGCCTGAACCAACCCCGCGTAAGTCGAGTAGCCAGCGATCGAAAAACTGGCAAATTCGTGAAGCGTCGTCAGCATACCGGCTTTGGTGAGCTTATAGACAGTGCCGCCGCCGAGTGAGCCCCCACTCGACGTGGTCCCGTAAAGGTTGCCGTCGGTACCCTCAACCAATGGTCCATGCGGATAGGCTCCGTCGGAGCCGCGAAAGGCGTAGAGCGTTGATGCTGCACCGCCTGTAGTGACTCTGAACACCGCTCCAAGGCCCGTGGCATTGGTGCCATAGGTAGTGGTCCCGTACAGCGCCCCATCCCTGCCCTGAAGCAGCGGCGCCCTTGGATAGTAGCCAAGCGGGGCCAGCCCCGCCGACGGGTCGTTCAAGAAGCTGAACAGCAATGCGAAGGTGCCATCACGGCTGATTTTATATATGGTCCCGCTACCATAGGCGCCACCGCCGAACGTCGTCCCATAAAGATTACCGTCCCGCCCTTGGATTGGGGCGCTTGCAGGGAAGCGGCCATCTCCGCGGCCACTAGGAGCGATAGGACCAAAGTGATGCAAAACCGTAATTGCACCCACAGGCGTCATCTTGAACACGACGCCTTCATCGAAAGCGCCTCCGCGAGAGCTCGTTCCATAAAAATCGCCGTCTTTACCCAGCGTCAATCCCCCGTCGGGACGCCGTCCATCACTGATGCCATCGAAGTCGTGCAGCTTGGTGAAGGCGCCCTCCGGTGTCAGCTTGAAAGCCGTTCCGTAGCCATAGATGCCACCCTCGGGCGTCGTCCCGTAGATGTTTCCGTCACGTCCCTGCGCAAGGATGCTGAACTCCCTGGCGTGGCTTCCCTCAGCGAGTTTGAAGGTGTGTACGGCGCTCAGCGTTGCCGAATTCACCGCGCCCGAGCCTACGAGCGCAAGCATCGCGCACGCCAAGTCGAAGATTGAAGATCGCTTTTCTTTCATTTGTTTCATGTCGGTTATGGCGAATCCTGGCCATTGGCGTGGTCGGTCCGACTAGCGCAGCATCCGTCCGATTACGCTGCGCTAATCGGACCTACGCGGGCTTCATGACGCACAAGTTTCGCATTCAGGAGTCGTTGTCGGAGCGCGAGGCGTAAGGGAAACCGCTGGTGCCGCTTACCGTCGGCCTGGGTCACCGATGGTTCGGAGCAACTACGCAACACGTGCGATGTGCTTTCTCGATGACTTGTCTCGCTCAAGCTTCCCTTCGCGCATGAGCAGGCCGATCACGCTGTAGGACAGATAATCCTTTGAGCCTCCGCCGTAGTCGCTGCGAAGGCCGAGCAGACTTGCAGCATCAGAGTTAGAAATTCCCTTCGGATTAGCCTTCGCTAGTTCTAGCACGGCTTCCTTGAGTAGGGCGAGGCCAATTTGCGCCTTTTCCTTTGCGCCCGACGGAAGCACCACAGATGAGCGTTCCTTCCTGCCAAGCCCGGACGGAAGAACTGAATTGGTGAGCAGGCCACCCGTATCCACAGTTGCAAATGCCGCGATCAGTTCAGCTTCAAGCTTTATCGCTTGTTGCTCGGTCAGCGAAGAGCTAAAGTCGGAACTGGTGTACGAGCGTGGGGTGATGGCTTGAGCGGGTGGCGTACCCTGCTGACAATTCGGTTG
>NZ_JBSYXP010000016.1:0-126029 GCF_054172105.1 Methylolobus aquaticus | reverse complement strand
ACGGCGCACACCGCCCGGCGACGGGCGGGGTGACCTGAACCCCCGGTGGGCGCAAGCCCCCCGGGGGTTTTTTATGCTCTTCAGATTATTGTGCGGGGGCCATGGGGGACCGAACGCGCTGTACCCAGGTCCGCTCCAACACATCCGCGACACGCGCATGGCTCGAAAGGGGGATGCGTCTTGCGTCCCCGGATGCTTGGGGCGGAATCGCGGGCAGGGTGAAGCCCGTCCAGACTGCAGCAGGGTCGATGGTTACTCAGGTCTTGAAACGCACCCGGACCCGTGTGCCGCCGGCCCGATTTCGCCGCCCTATTCGGACGTCCGCCTGATGCAAATCGGCGATCTCCCTGACGATCGCAAGCCCCAGGCCGCAACCCTCACCCGGAGTGCCGGGCACCCGATAAAAACGTTCAAACACGCGTTCGCGCTCGCTTCTGGGCACTGGACTTCCGTCGTTCTCGACCATCAGTTCGGGGTTCGGGCGCGCAGCAAGTCTGACCTCGATCTGCCCGCCCGCCGAGCCATAAAGCAGCGCATTCTCCAACAGGTTATGCATCAGCTCCCGCAGAAGGTGCGCGTCACCCACCACGATGAGAGGCGCTGATCCCGCATCGAATCCGAGCTCGACCCCACATCGCAGGGCCTTCGGGGCCCAGTCCAAACAGACCTCCCTGGCCAGATCGGTCAGTTGGACAGGCTGAAAGGAGAACTGAGCGTCTAGGGTTGCCTCGGAGCGGGCCAGCGCCAGCAGTTGGCTCGTAAGGCGGGAGATTCGTTCGGCGCTCGACTTAATCTGCTCCATTGCCGTGCGTTGCAGGTCAAGGTCGGGCTCCCTGAGCGTTCGTTCGACTTGTACCTTAAGTGCGGCGACGGGCGTGCGGAATTGGTGGGCGGCATTCGCGATGAAGCGCTGCTGGGTTGCCATGGCGGTTGACAGCCGGCTCAGCAGGCCATTGATCGTATGCGTCAGCGACCGGACTTCGAGCGGAACGCGGGTATCCGGAATCGGAGCGAGGTCTCGCGGAGACCGCTGGGCGATTTCCCGTGTGAGAGCGTGCAGGGGACGCAGGCCTCGATTGATCCCCGCGGATACGTGAAGCCCGCCGATCAGCACGAGCAGGAGTTGCGGCACGAGCACGGCGGCGAGGATCTCTGCCGTCATGCCCCGGCGCTTGTTCACCGTCTCTGCGACCTGAACAATGACTTCTTCCGGGCTGTTCTTCGGCGCTATCGCCATTGAGACGACGCGGACGTTGAGGCCGCGCATCGCGCTGTCGAAATACAGCGGCTGTACACGAACCGCCGCCATATCCGGGGGCGCCGGGATATCCCGATCCCCGGCCATGAAGCCGAGGTGTGAGGACTCGATCTTGAAGAACGTCTTGTCCACCTCGTCCCATTGGAAGACCTCCAGCGCGGTGGGTGGTAGCTCGAACACGACGCGGCCCTTCTGTGCCTTGACTTCCTGCGCCAGCGAGCGCGCGGAATCCAAAAGCCAGCGGTCATAGGCCACATTCGCGTAGTGCAGGGCCACGAAGTAGGACACGCCGGCGTCGAGCATGACGAATACGGCCATCGGTAGCGCCAGACGCGTCAGCAGCTGGGTGCGCAGACTGGTCGGGCTACGCATCAGCTTCGCGTTCCAGCAGATACCCCAGCCCTCGAACGGTGCGTATCCGCACCCCCGCTGACTCGATGCGCTTGCGCAGGCGGTGGACATAGACCTCGATCGCGTTATCGGCGAGTTCCTCCCCGCTGACGGAGAGCCGCTGTGCGATGCGATCCTTGCTGACCACGCGCCCCGTCTGCACCATCAAGGCCTCGAGTACCCCGTATTCCCGCGCCGATAGCAGCAACGGCTCGCCGTCGACCATGGCCTGACTCCCAGAGGTGTCCAAGCTCAGGCGTCCGGCCTGCAACAGCGTGCCGAACGCGCCGCGATGCCGTCGGATCAGCGCGTGGATCCGCGCTTCCAGCTCGCGCAGGTCAAAGGGTTTGACGATGTAGTCGTCTGCGCCCCGCTGCAATCCCCGCACACGGTCTTCGATGGCATCGCGCGCCGTCAGGATCAGCACCGGGGTTGAGTCGCGGCGGGCACGCAGCCGTTCCAGCACGCAGGATCCGTCTCGGTCGGGCAGGCCGAGATCGAGAAGCACCAGATCGTATTGGTGGTTCAACAGCAGCCTGTCGGCGGCGCTGGCACTACCTGCGTTGGTTACGCGCAAGCCGGCCTGAGCCAGCGCGTGGCTCAGGCCGTCAGCAAGGGCAACATCATCCTCGACAAGAAGGACGTTCATCCGGCGCTGGCACCTGAAAGCTCTGTGTAAGTTTCGGGGTTTAGAATCGGACCCTGGCTCGGTGCGCTGGACGGGGGCGACCGAGCGTGTCGGCTTCGCTCCATTCTGCGTGACCCGAATGTGTCACTGCAACCCAGGTTGTGGTCAGCCCGTGTCCCGCTCGCTACCCCCTGCCGCCAAGGAGGCTACCCCCGGAATGCTCGAAAAGCTGATTCGTTCTGCGCTGCAACAGCGCTTGGTCGTGGTGGTTCTGGCGCTGTGCCTTGTCGGCTTCGGTATCGCCGCGATCGATGATCTGTCAGTCGATGCCTTCCCGGATGTCACCAATGTACAGGTCATGATTGCTGCGAAGGCGCCCGGGCGTTCACCCGAAGAGGTTGAACGGTTCGTTACTGTCCCGCTGGAGATTGCGATGACCGGCTTGCCGGGCCTGACCGACATGCGCTCGGCGAACCGGAATGCACTATCGCAGATCACGCTGGTGTTCACGGATGAGACCGACGTGTATTTTGCTCGCCAGCTGGTACTGGAACGACTGATCGAGGTGGCGGAGCGGCTGCCGCCGGGTGTAGCGCCCGTGCTCGGTCCGGTCTCGACGGGTCTCGGCGAGGTGTATCAATACACGCTGGACAGTCCGCAGGACGGGGACCGCGCACTGACCGAGGAGGCCTTGATGGAACGCCGGACGATCCAGGACTGGGTCGTGCGGCCCCTGCTGCGGGGGATTCCCGGAGTGGCCGAAATCAACTCCATCGGCGGCTACGAGCGGCAGTACCAGGTCGAGGTGAACCCCGACCGGCTCCACCACTACGGACTCACGGTCAAGGACGTCTATAGCGCGCTGACGCTGAACAACGCGAATGCGGGAGGCGGGAAATTGCCCTATTTCGCCCAGCAATATCTGATTCGCGGCCTCGGGCTGATCGAGGGCGTCCAGGACATCGAGGACATCGTGCTCAAGGAGGCTGGCGGTACGCCGGTCTTCGTGCACAACGTGGCAAGGGTCAGCATCGGGTCGGCGGTCCGCTACGGCGCAGTGATCAAGAACGGTCGAACCGAATCCGTCGGCGGCATCGTCATGATGATCCGCGGCGGCAACGCCAAGCGGATCGTCACCGAAGTCAAGCACCGGATCCGCGAGATCAACGAGCAAGGCATGCTCCCCGGCGGTTTGCAGATCGTGCCGTACTACGATCGCACCGTGCTGGTGGATGCGGCCATCCACACGGTCACGAAGGTGCTGACCGAAGGGATCGTGCTGGTGGTGGTTGTGCTCTTTCTCTACCTGGGCGATATCCGCTCCAGCCTCATCGTCGTCGCCACCCTGATCGTCGCGCCGCTGGTGACCTTCATGGTCATGAACCGCTACGGGCTCTCCGCGAATCTGATGTCGCTGGGGGGGTTGGCGATTGCCATCGGCATCATGGTGGATGGATCGGTGGTCGTCGTCGAGAACGCCTTTCGCCATCTCGGTGAGGCGAAGGGTAGTGGCGAGGCGCGCAGCGTCATTGTGCTGCGCGCCGCAGCGGAAGTCGGCAGCCCGGTGCTGTTCGGCATCGGCATCATCTGCCTGGTCTTTCTGCCGCTGATGACCTTGAGTGGACTCGAAGGCAAGATGTTTGCGCCCCTGGCGTACACGATCGCGATTGCCTTGTTCGCGTCACTGATCATTTCGCTGACGCTGTCGCCCGTGTTGTGTTCCTATCTGCTGCGCGGAGGGGCCGAGCACGATACCTGGATCATCGCCCTGATGAAGCGGCCCTACCTGAGGTTGCTTCACTTTGCGTTGGAGCGGCCCCGGACCGTGGTTGCTTTCGCCGTGCTGCTGCTCGTTGGCAGCGTGTCGCTGTTTCCGTTTCTCGGAACCTCGTTCATTCCGGAGATGAAGGAAGGCTCGATCGTGACCGGCATCAATCGCGTTCCGAGCATCTCGCTGGATGAATCGATCGCGATGGAAACCGAAGCAATGCGCCTGGTCATGGAAGTGCCCGGCGTCGAGATGGCCGTGTCGCAGCTGGGGCGCAGCGAAAACCCCACGGACTCCCAACCGGAGAACGAGTCCACCCCCATCGTCACGATTGCGGACCGCGACAAGCTGCCGCCGGGCTGGGACCAGGACCGCATCATGGACGCGTTGCGCGAGAAGCTTCGCGTTATTCCCGGCGTGCAGATCGTCATGGCACAGCCGATTTCCGATCGGGTCGACGAGATGTTGACGGGGGTGCGCTCGGACATTGCCATCAAGCTGTTCGGCGACGAACTCGAGGACCTGAAGGCAACCGCTGACGAGATCGTCAAAGTGGTCAATTCGGTTCCGGGTTCGGCCGACATCCGCGTCGAGCGCCTCAGCGGCCAGCAGTATCTGGTGGTGGATATCGACCGGCGCACGATCGCGCGCTACGGGATCAACGTGGCCGATATCAACGACGTGCTGGAGACGGCCGTCGCGGGGCGGGTCAGCACTGAGATCTACGAAGGCGAGCGACGTTTCAATGCCGTCGTGCGTTTCCCACCCGCCTTTCGTGCCGATCCGAAGGCGATCGGCGCCATCCTGCTCGATTCGCCGAAAGGGGCCCGCGTGCCCCTGCGTGACCTGGCAAGCATCCGACTCGTGGATGGACCGGCGCAGATCAGCCGGGAAATGGCACGGCGACGAATCGTCATCGGGGCCAATGTTCGCGGGCGCGATCTGGGAGGCTTCGTGGCCGAATTGCAGCAGGCGATCGCGGACCGTGTCGACTTGCCCGACGGGTATTTCCTGAAATGGGGCGGCCAGTTCGAGAATCTGGAACGAGCGATGAAGCGTCTGATGGTGATCATTCCGCTGACGATCGCCGCCATTTTTTTTCTGCTCTTCCTGCTGTTCAATTCGCTGCGCTTCGCGAGCCTGATTATTCTGGTCTTGCCCTTCGCGTCGATCGGCGGCATTTTTTCGCTGTTCGTTACCGGGGAATATCTCTCGGTCCCGGCCTCGGTCGGGTTCATCACCTTGTGGGGTATCGCGGTCCTGAACGGTGTTGTGCTGATCTCGTATATCCGCAGCTTGCGCGACGGGGGAATGCCGCAGCGCGCCGCCCTGATCGAGGGTTGCCAGCAGCGTTTCCGTCCGGTGATGATGACGGCCACGGTCGCGATGCTGGGCCTGATGCCCTTCCTGTTCGCGACGGGGCCCGGGTCAGAGGTGCAGCGACCGCTCGCGATCGTCGTGATCGGTGGATTGATAACCTCGACCTTGTTGACGCTCGTCGTGTTGCCGACCCTTTACCGTTGGTTCGAAGACCGTCCTATCGAAGCCTAGGAGCCCGCCATGAGAGAAATTAAAGCCGTCATACAGCCGCAGCGCCTCAGCCGACTTCGCTCCGCTTTCCGTAGAATGCACGGTTTCCCCGGCATGACGGTCGTGCATGCCGAGGGCTGCAGCTACCACGATGGTCCCGAGTCACACGAGGACGTCTGGTCGGAACTGACCGAATTCTCACCGAAAGTCCGCATCGAGATCATCGCGCCGGAGGAAAAGGTCGTCGAGATCCTGGGGATCATTCACGAAACCTGCCATACGGGACAAAAGGGCGACGGCATCGCCTGGGTCACCGACGTTGGCGCTTTCCGGCAGTTGCGCTACGAACCGATCTAGATGCCAGGGGCTCCCCTGGCTCTGGTGTAATGAGTGGAGCCCGCCGCCGAATCCGCTCTGGCCGCGGGGGTTGACGCCGCACCCGCGTGAACCGTTGTGGTGCACAGCGACGGCACCGAGGGCCGGATGAAAGGTTCGTGAAAGGTTCGGGGCGTAAACTGTGTGCCGCTCTGTCGGGCTAGGGCCCCCAAGGCTGGCGCGGGCTGCCCGAAACAGCGCAACCAGACCGTTCCCGCTTCCATTCAGCCCAAGGCACCATGTCCGTCCTGACCAACCCAGCGGCAATGTCCCGAAATCTGACGCTCGATTTCTTCCGTGGCGTCGCGTTGCTGATCATATTCATCAATCACGTTCCGGAGAACGAGGCGTTGCTGTTCACGCCGTCGCGATTCGGCCTGAGCGATGCGGCCGAGATATTCGTCTTCGCCTCCGGCTTCGCCGCGGCGCTTGCCTACGGCAAGACCTTCCGTGCCGCCGGACTCGCCCTCGGCAGTCTGCGCGTGTTTCACCGCTGCGGCCAGATCTATGCCGCTCATCTGGCGCTGTTCGGGTTACTGGCGGTGACCTGTGTCCTCGGCAACAGCCTGCTGGAAACACGGGACTACATCACACACCTCAATATCCGCTACTTTTTCGATGATACCGAGGACGCACTTCGTTCCCTGCTGGCTCTGCGCTACGTACCGCATTACTTCGACATCCTGCCGATGTACCTGGTCATGATGCTGTGGATACCGGGTGTCCTCGCAGTGGCGCAGATAGGACGCGTATTCGCGATGACGTTGCCGGTTGGGGTCTATTTGGCGATGTGGGTGTGGGATCTCGAGTTCCTAGCGGATCCGGTTGGCGACCGCCCCTGGTTTTTCAACCCCTTCGGCTGGCAACTGATCTTCTTCATCGGCTACGCTTTCGGGGCGGGTTGGTTGCGCCCACCGCCACCGACGCGCACGCTGGTGGTGTTGAGCCTCGCGATCATTGCGCTCTCGCTGCCACTCAGCCCCGAGCCGGAACTGCGCCCGACAGTGTTTCTGCAGGAGCTGCACGCCAGTCTGTTGCCCTGGTTGGAAAAGACACGTTTCGGACCGCTGCGGCTAGTCCACTTTTTGGCGCTGGCGTATCTGGCCAGTGTCGTCTTCCGCGGCCCGCAGCTTTGGCTGAGCCGCCCGGCGGGGCGGCTGATTGTGCAGATGGGGCAGCAATCCCTCCCTATCTTTATGATCTCCATGGTGCTGTCCTATGTCGGAGGTATGGTTTTCGATCTGGTCGGGCATCACCCGTTGAGCATCGTCGCGATCAATCTTGGCGGTATCGCGACAATGATTCTATTCGGTGCACTGCTGGTCTGGTTGAAGTCGAGCCCGTGGAAGCGGCTCGATCCGATGGGGAATGCGGCCGGGTCGCGCGCGACGGGGGAGGGTGGGCGCTGGCCAGCCGATAGGGTTTCGTGGCGGCGTTGGGTGGAACGCGCGGCCGCCATGACGGTAGTTTTGGCGGTCAGCGCCGGCCCCATTCTGCTCGGTGACCGGCGGGCCTCGCCGCCTGCGCCCGCGGATGTGATTCTCGCCGGCGACGAATGGACAGCGGCACGGGTATCGTTGGAGGGTTCCGTGGTGCCTGGCGTGGCCGAGGCCCCATAGCGCGCACCCGATGCCCTGTCGGTGGGGGCGATCCGGCAGGGTATCGATTCGGCAAGCTTACAAGCTCGGGCGATCGCCCGGTTGCATGGAAGAATGTCGAAGTCCTGTGGACACCTACTTGTCGGTCTTGTCATCTCCGCGAGCGATACCAGCCAAGTCCACCTCGACGCTTCGCTCTATCGTCATCAGATTCACGATTGCGCCATCACCTCCGGCGAAGCCCATCCGTCCGGATGCAGTGCATTGGATGGATCGGTTGTCCGCTGGTCAATTCGCCGACAGTGCGCGTAAACTCGGGCAGGAGTCGAAGCTTGTCGTGGCCTGCACCACGTGACAAACCCTTGCCTGTCTCCGCAAAGGCCTGGCGTGCTGAGCCGCTCCTCTAGCGGCGGGTGCCCCGCTTTGGCCCGGTTCGGTGCGGAAAGGACTAGCGGAACAGGACCCGGACCGAGTAAGGGCGCTAGTGCTCTGCCTCGCCGCAGACGGCATGCGACGGTGAGGGCGCACCGCTCGTGTCAGGCCGGTCCCTGCTGGGCGTCGCGAAGGGCGCTCGGCCGAATGGAGCCCGTCAGGTGTCAGTCACCCTGAAAGAGAACCGCTGGCGCAGCGTACACCTGATCAGCGCCACCGCCTCGACCGCCAGCGTGTGCGATGGTGGTCAAGGCCGGCCAACTCAATTCCCCGTACCCCAAAAATCATTCCAACTTCGAACTGGCATCCCATGATCCGAAAACACGTCGACTATTACGTCGGACATCTGCAGAATGACATCCCGGCAGGCATCGTCGTTTTCCTGGTGGCCTTGCCGCTGTGTCTGGGCATTGCGCTCGCGTCGGGAGCGCCGCTGTTCTCCGGACTCATCACGGGTATCGTCGGTGGTGTCATTGTTTCGTGGGCGAGCGGCTCGCAACTGAGCGTCAGTGGTCCTGCCGCCGGTTTGACGGTCATCGTGTTGACCGCCATCGAGACGCTCGGTAGCTTCGACAAGTTCCTGCTGGCCGTCACGCTGGCGGGGCTGATACAGTTCGCGCTCGGCGTGTTGCGCGCCGGTCTGATCGGCGCGTACTTTCCCACGTCGGTTATCAAAGGCATGCTGTCAGCGATCGGAATCATCCTGATCATGAAGCAGTTGCCGCATGCCATAGGCTATGACGCCGAACTCGAGGGCGACGAGACGTACATGCCCCTCGATGCCGAGGGCACGGTGCTGGATCTTTTCCGCTCATTCGGCCAGATCTCCGTCGGCGCCGTGATCGTCAGTGTGGTGGCTATAGCGATCATGCTGGCGTGGGAAACGGCCCCATTCAAACGCAACCGCCTGCTGTCGTTGGTGCCAGGTCCCCTGGTCGCCGTGGTTTGGGGGATCGCCTATAACCTCATCACGGCTAGCTACTTCCCCGCCCTGCAGATCGTACACGAGCACTTGGTGCAGTTATCGGAAGTCGCGGGGCTGGCAGACTTCATCAATCATTTCACCCCGCCGGACTTTTCGGCCATCTGGAATCCGGATGTCTATGTGATCGCGGTGACGCTGGCTATCGTCGCGAGTCTTGAGACCCTATTGAGTCTGGAGGCGGTCGACAAGCTCGATCCGCTGAAACGGGTGGCCCCAACCAATCGCGAACTGTGCGCCCAGGGTTTTGGCAACTTCCTGTGCGGGCTGATGGGCGGTTTGCCGATGACCGCTGTCATCGTGCGGAGCGCGGCGAACGTCAACGCCGGGGGACGCACCAAGGTCGCGGCCTTCGTCCACGGGGTGCTATTGCTGATGAGCGTCAGTTTCCTGACCTGGGGGCTGAACCTGATTCCACTGGCGACGCTTGCGGCCGTGCTGCTGCTGACGGGCTACAAGCTGGCGAAGCCGGCGCTGTTCGTCGAGATGTATCGGAAGGGGATGAATCAGCTGCTGCCGTTCGTGATCACGATTGCCGCGATCCTGATCAGCGACCTGTTAAAGGGCATCGCGATCGGCATGGTGGTCGGCTTGTTTTTCGTGATCCGGGCTAATTTTCATGCCGCGATCACTCTGACCCGGGATGGGAAGAACTATCTGCTGCGGCTGCAGAAAGACGTTTCCTTTCTGAACAAGGCCTTACTGCGCACGCTCCTCGACAGTATCGACGAGGGAGGCAATCTGATCATCGACGGCAGCCGTGCCCGTTTCGTCGATCAGGACATCCTGGAGGCCATCAACGATTTCGTTGCGGCTTCCCGCGACAACGGCATCAGCGTGGAGGTCAGGAACCTCGCTGGTGGTGCCTGAGCGAGCCAGTGAAGCGGTGCGGTAAACAGTGCAATGGTCTCTGCCGGGCAGGGGCTGGCTTGAACGACTCGATGGAGCCACCACTCTATTACAAGAGGGCGCCGCGTTAAGGGTTGTCCCGGGATACCGCGGATTTTGAAGCCATGACACTGATGTTCCATTCCTGGTTTCTCGACATGTTGCTGTTGCTTGGGTGCACGGTCGGCGTGGTGTTCCTGTTTCAGCGACTGCACATTCCGTCGAGCCTTGCCTACCTGCTGGTGGGGCTGCTGCTCGGTCCACACACGGCCGGGCCGGTGATCGAGCACCAGCACATCAAGAGTGCGGCGGAATTCGGCATCGTATTTCTGCTGTTCACCATCGGCCTGAGCTTTTCGCTCTCACAACTGCGCGCGCTGCGGCATCTGGTGCTCGGGCTCGGTACGGCGCAAGTAGCGCTGACCACGGCTGTGATTGGGGTCGCGGCCTGGCTGGCTGGATTGCCGCCCGCGGCAGCCTTCGTGGTCGGTGCGGTTTTCGCGCAATCCTCGACCACCGTGATCAGCCAACAGCTGTCCGAGCAGGGTGAAGAGCATAGCCGCCATGGGCGCCTAGGTGTCGCGCTCTCGGTGTTCCAGGATGTCACGACCGTGCCGCTGGTCGTGGCCATTCCGGTGCTGGGCCAAGCCCTCGAACTGGGGCTGATGGACTCTCTGACCGGAGCGCTGGGCAAGGCCGTGTTGGCGTTCGCGCTGATGTTCGCCGCGGGACGGTGGCTGCTGCGTCCGCTGTTTCATGCGGTCGCCGAGCGCCGCTCGGCGGAGCTGTTCACTCTGACGGTGCTGTTGACCTGTCTGGGGGCCGCGTCACTGACCCATCTGCTCGGCTTGTCGATGCCCTTTGGCGCGTTTCTCGCCGGAATGATGCTCAGCGAGACCGAGTTCCGCCATCAGATGGAAGCCACGATCAGGCCGTTCCGGGATGTCTTGCTGGGGTTGTTCTTCGTGGGCATCGGTATGCTCGTGGATCCTTCGGCGATCCCCGCGATCTGGCACTGGGCCGTGGTCGGCGCCCTTGCGTTGCTCGGCGTCAAGACCCTGCTGGTCGCCGGGCTGGGACGCTGGGTCGGAATCGACGCGCTGACGGCATGGCGCGTCGGGTTGCTGGTCGCGGTCGGCGGGGAGTTCGGCTTCGCGCTGCTCGCACTGGCACTGGGCGCGGGCATCATCGCGGAGGAGCCCGCGCAGATCGTTTTGACCGCCGTATTGTTCTCGATGATCGTCGCGCCCCTGCTGATTCGCTTCAACAGGGCCATCGCCGGCGCTCTGGCGGGAGAGGGTCGCTCAGTCCCACCCGAACTCAACAGTGCGGTGTCGTTTGATGAGCTGGGTGAAACGCTGCGCGACCATGCCATCATCTGTGGTTATGGCCGCATTGGCCAGAGCGTCGGGCATCTGCTGGAAAAGGAGCGGATCGCTTATGTGGCGCTGGATCTGGATCCCTCCCGGGTCCGGGAGGCGCGTATCGCCGGCGAACCAGTCTACTACGGTGATTCCGCTCTGCGCGACATGCTGGAGGCAGTCGGCGTGCGTACGGCGCGTCTGGTGGTCGTCAGTTACGACGACCTTGCCGCGGCTCGCAAGGTATTGGCGAATGTCCGGACCCTGCGCCCGGAACTGCCGGTCATGGTACGCACGCGCGATGAGGCTCATGTCGAAGACTTGAGGCAAGCCGGTGCGACCGAGGTTGTTCCGGAGACGCTGGAGGCGGGGCTGATGATCGCATCCCAGGCGTTGCTCCTGCTGGATGTGCCACTGTCCCGGGTGATGCGGCGCGTCCGGGAACAGCGGCAGGAACGTTACCTGTTGCTCCGCGAGTTTTTTCGTGGTGACAGCGTTTTTGCCGACGAGCCGGACGCGGCCGGCAGCGACCGTTTGCGACCCGTGTTGGTGCCGCCGGATGGCGGTGCCGTGGGACGTACGCTGTCCGACCTTGGGCTGGATGGCGTGGTGTCGGCGGCGTTGGTCCGGCAGGGGGCTCGTGTGCTGGCTCCGCCGCCCGACACCCGGCTTGAAGCAGGTGACGTCATCGTCCTGTTCGGCCCGCCCGGTGACCTGCAAAATGCCGAAGCCCGGTTGGTCGGTTAAGGGGCGGTGCAGGCGCGTGTGCGCCCCGTCAACGCGGGCCGTAGCCCCGGCCTGACAGGCCCTCGGCAGGAATCCGAACCGGCCCGCCGGATGACTTGGGAATAAAGAGTAAGCAGCGGCGTGATCCGTCGCTCCGGGGACAGGGTGAGCAGATGAACCCGTTTCGCACATTGCTGGTCGCAACCGATCTGTCCGCTCCGGCGCGGCATGCCGTCCACCGGGCTGGCTTGCTGGCCGCCGGCTGCGGTGCCAGGCTCGTGCTGCTGCATGTCGTGGACATGCGCTTGATCGAAGGGCTGCGCCATGTCCTCGGGGACTCTGGCGAACTGCGTGAGCGGCGCCTGCTGGATGAGGCCGCACGCGTGTTGTCCGAACTGGCTGACGGTCTCGGACGATCCCATGCGATCGACGTCGAAGCGCGGCTCGTCACCGGCTCGGTGCTGCCGGAAATCGTCGCCTTTGCCGACCGGATCAGAGCCGATCTGCTGGTCATGGGGGCTCGCGGCGCCGGCTTCGTGCCGGAGCTGATGTTGGGTACGACGACGGAACGTACCTTGCGGATGACCCGTCGCCCGGTGCTGATCGTCAAGCAGACGCCGCATGAGCCGTACCGCAGGATTCTGGTGCCCGTCGACTTTTCAGGTTATCCCGAAACCGCTGTCGATCTGGCTCGCGCTGTTTCGACTGATGCGGAACTGTCCCTGATGCATGCGTTCGAGCTGCCTTTCGAGCGAAAGCTGCACTATGCGGGGCTGACCGACGTCGAGATGATCGAACTGCAAGCGGCCACCCGAGCCGAGGCGACGCTGAAAATGGAGGCATTGGCGCGGTACGCGGCACTGTCCGGTCCGGTTTCGCCCGCGGCGATCGTCTACGGCCGGCCGACGACGCGAATCCTCGAGCAGGAGCAGGAACAGGATTGCGACCTCATCGTTATCGGCCGAGGCGGTTCCGGTCTTCTGGCCGACTGGCTGTTGGGTAGTACGACCAAACGTGTGGCGTCACTTGCGAACTGCGACCTGCTTGTGACGGATCTCGATCGAGTGACTCCGGAGCCGGTGGCACCCCAGTAGCGCGGAGGCGTATCCGGGGGATGAAGTTTGCCGTTTCGATGGCCGGACACGGCCGTGCCCCGGCATGCCGGCTTGACGGATCGTCCGCTCCGGGGTAACCGCGGCCGCGACCCGGACGGTCATCCATCTCGGCTGTTACCAAGCAGAGGCAATTATGAACACTTCGAAACCAGGGGACGCGTCGCTGACGCAGTCCACCCATCCGGTTGCCTGGCACGCACTCACGGTGGATGCGGCGATCGAGCGCCTGCAGGCAGACGGCGAGCAAGGCCTGAGCGAAGCGGAGGCCGATGAGCGTCTGCGTCGCTACGGCCCCAATCGCCTGCCGCAGGTGCGGAAGCGCGGCGCTTTGGTGCGCTTCCTGCTGCAGTTCCATAACCTTCTGATTTACGTACTTATTGCGGCCGGAATCACGACGGCACTGCTGGGGGACTATGTCGATACGGCGGTCATCGTGGCCGTGGTGGTTCTCAACGCGCTGATCGGATTCATCCAGGAAGGCAAGGCCGAGGCGGCGCTGGAAGCCGTGCGAAATCTGCTGTCCCCGACCGCGACCGTGGTGCGCGGCGGGCGGCGGCGAACGGTGCCTGCCGAGACCCTGGTGCCGGGCGATCGGGTGTTCCTGCAATCCGGCGACAAGGTTCCCGCAGATCTGCGGCTGATCGAGGTCCGCTCGCTGCGTATCGACGAGTCGGTGTTGACCGGCGAATCGGTTCCGGTCGAAAAGGCGCCGGAACCGGTCGAGGCGGGCGCGCCGGTGGGCGACCGTGTCGGAATGGCACACTCGGGTACGCTGGTGACCTACGGGCAGGGTGCGGGCATCGTCGTCGCCACCGGGTCGGCCACCGAGATTGGGCGGATCAGCTCGATGCTGGCGGCAGTGGGTGACTTGGCGACCCCTTTGCTGCTGAAGATCGCCCAGTTCTCGCGCTGGCTGACCGCGATCATCCTCGGAGCGGCTGGGGCCACCTTCTTCTTCGGCTGGCTCACTCAACGGCTCGAGGTCGAGGATCTGTTCATGGCGGCGGTGAGCTTGGCCGTGGCCGCCATCCCCGAGGGTTTGCCTGCCATTGTGACCATCACCCTGGCGGTCGGCGTGCGACGCATGGCTCAACGCCGGGCGATTTTGCGCAAGCTGCCGGCCGTCGAGACGCTCGGTTCGGTCACGGTCATCTGCTCGGACAAGACTGGAACGCTGACCTGCAATGAGATGACCGTCCAGACCGTTGCGACCGCCGCGGAGGAGTGGCTCGTCAGCGGAGCCGGGTATTCCCCGCACGGCGGTTTCAACCGGGGTGGCGTCGAGTTTGCGGTCGCCGACAGTCCCGACCTGATCGAACTGGCGCGCGCCGCGCTGTTGTGCAACGACGCGGCTTTGCATCAGGAAGGCGGCGAATGGCGTCTCGAAGGCGACCCCACTGAAGGTGGGCTTGTGGTGCTTGCGCTCAAGGCCGGATTGGCTGCCGACTTCGAACACCAGACCCTGCCGCGTGTCGACGCCATTCCGTTCGAGTCCGAGCACCGCTTCATGGCCACGCTGCACCGCGACCACTCCGGCCATGGCCTGATCTTCCTGAAGGGTGCGCCGGAAGTGGTGCTGGAGCGCTGTAACCGTCAGCGGTTCGAGGGCCAGGATCAGCAGATCGAGCCGGCACTGTGGCATCGGCGGATCGAGGATATCGCGGCCCGCGGGCAGCGTCTGCTGGCCTTGGCAGTGAAGCCGCTGCCGGTGGTGTCCGGCGCGCTGAACTTTTCCCACACCGAAGGCGATTTCAGCCTGCTCGGCGTGGTGGGCATGATCGACCCGCCGCGCCCGGAGGCCGTCGAGGCGGTCGCCCAGTGCCGGCGCGCCGGCATCAGGGTCAAGATGATCACCGGCGATCACGCGGCGACCGCCTGTGCGATCGGCCGTCAACTGGGGATCGGTGACGGCGCTAGCGCACTGACAGGTGCCGACATCGAAATGCTGTCCGATGCCGAACTGAAGCTGCGGGTTTCGGATGTGGATGTGTTTGCGCGCGCCAATCCGGAACACAAACTGCGCCTGGTGCGGGCATTGCGGACGGACGGACAGGTGGTGTCGATGACAGGCGATGGTGTCAACGATGCGCCAGCGCTGAAGGCCGCCGATATTGGCGTCGCGATGGGCCACCGCGGCACCGAGGCGGCCAAGGAAGCGGCGGAGATGGTGCTGGCCGACGACAACTTCGCGACCATCGCCACGGCCGTCGAGGAAGGTCGCACGGTCTACGACAACCTGCGCAAGACCATCCTGTTCACGATACCGACCAATGGCGGGCAGGGCGGCGTCATCATTGCCGCGATCCTATTGGGTGATGAACTGCCGGTCACACCATTACAAATCCTGTGGATCAATCTCATCATCGCCGTCACGCTGGCCCTGACCCTGGCCTTCGAGGCACCGGAGGGCGACTTGATGGAGCGCCCGCCACGCGCGCCGGGCGAGCCGCTGGTGACCCGTTACATGTTGTGGCGCATCTTTTACGTATCGCTGCTGCTGATCGCCGCGACCCTGGGTCTATACGAATGGGAACTGAGCCGTGGCGAGACGGTCGAGGTTGCGCGGACAGCTGCGGTGAATGCCCTGGTGGCAGCCCAATTGGTCTATCTGATCAACAGCCGCTACTTCATCGGCAGCAGTCTCTCTGCCGTGGCTTGGGTCGGCAACCGCTACGCGGTGATCGCGATGGGTATTCTCGTCGGCGTCCAGTTCGTTTTCACGTATGCGCCGTTCATGCAGACCGCCTTCGCCTCGCGTGCGCTCAGCGGGGGGGCTTGGTCGCGCATTCTCGCCGCGGCGGTCCTGGTGTTTCTGATCGTCGAGGCCGAGAAGGCGGTCGTGCGATGGCGGGCAGGTGCACGCGGGCAGGCGCCGGCCAGGCCATCTCCGAAAGCACCCGCCGTCGGAGTGGCGACCGTTCTCGCGGGGGCTCTCGGTCTGGTGATCGGCGCGCAGTTGGTGGCCGGGGTCGCCGAGTTGTATTCGGTCCTGCAGACGGCACCGTCTCCGGGCGTCGGCGTCTTGCTCGCCGCACTTGCGACCGCGTTGGCCGCTGCGCTTCTAGCCGAAGCCCTGTTCACTCTCCGATACGCTGGCGCGCGCACTGCGGCCTTGAAGATGTTCGCTCCGGCCTTGCTGCTCGCGGTGGCTGCGCACGCGCCTAATTATCCGTACACGGCGGCCGAACTCCCCTGGGTCCTCAGCGCCGCGATCGCAACATTGGCATTGGGCGTGGCCTTTCTCGGGCTGGCGATCGCCTGGCGCCGCGGGCGCTGACCGCGAGGGGCGCACGGGGTGGCAGTCGGCACGGCTCCGTTGCATCGCTCGAGAGTGGCTGCCAGAGTGGCGTGAAGGCAGCGCGCAGCAGCGGTAATGCCGGGCGAACGGGCCGGCTGCCCGATTGGGAGAGAGCGATCGATGGACGTGCACATTTTCTTCCTCCACTTGATGGTCATTCTGATCGCGGCCCGGGCCTGCGCGGAGACCGCGGCGTGGCTCCGGAGCCCCCCCGTGGTCGGGGAACTCATCGCCGGCATCGTGCTCGGGCCCAGCGTCCTGGCTTGGCTGCAGCCGGAACCGGTGCTCAGGTTGCTGGCGGAGATCGGGATCATCCTGCTGCTGTTCGAAGCCGGTCTCGATACCGACATTCGTCAGTTGGCGCGCGCGGGCGTGAAATCGGCGCTGGTGGCCGGCGCCGGATTCGTGCTGCCGTTCGCGCTGGGTTGGGGGCTGTGCGAACTGGTGTTCGGTCTGCCGCGACTGGTTTCGCTGTTCGTGGGCGGCACGCTGACGGCCACCAGCATCGGTATCACCATCCGCGTGCTGACCGACCTCAAGCGCAGGCACCAGCGGGAAGCCCAGATCGTGCTGGGTGCCGCGGTCATCGACGACATTCTGGGGGTCGTGCTGCTTGCCGTCCTGTACGAGTTTTCCATCGCCGGCGCGGTGCAATGGTCCAACGCCGGCAGGGTCCTGGTGTTCGTCGGCATTTTTTTCGTCCTGGCCCCTGTCATGGCGAAGTTGCTCGCTTTGCTGGTGCGCCATCTGCATGCGGCATCGCGGACGAAAGGCCTGATCCCGACGGTGATCGTTTCGCTGGTATTGTTCTTCGCCTGGCTGGCGCACGAGGTCGGGGCCCCGGAGATGCTCGGCGGATTTGCCGCGGGCCTGGCGCTGTCGCGGCGCTTCTTCCTGCCCCTCGGCGTTGCATTCCATACCGACAGCGACTTTGCCGAGCGCGTCGAGCAGGATATGCAGCCCATCGTTCAGCTGTTCACGCCGATCTTCTTCGTCATGGTGGGTTTGTCGTTGGACCTGACCACGGTCGACTGGGACTCGCCATTCATCTGGATGTTCTCTGCCCTCGTCTTTGCCGTGGCGCTTGCGGGCAAGATGGCCGGAGCAGTCTTTGCCGGTGAGCGGCCCCTGACGACTCTGGCCATCGGACTGGCGATGGTTCCGCGTGGCGAGGTGGGACTGATCTTCGCTCAGCTGGGCCGCAGTTCCGGCATCCTGAGCAACGAGATCCATGCGGCGCTGGTCATCGTGATCGCGCTGACCACGCTATTGCCGCCGTTTCTGATGAAGGCGTTCTACACGCGGTTCGGACATCGCTTGAGCCGCGGTGGTTAGATCAGGGCAGGAATGGTCGGCGTGCTTGCCGCAGGACACGGGAGTGTGAGACCGAGCGGGTGAACGCTTCGCCGCGCGCTTGGCGACGTTTGCGGCGCGGTTAGACTGAGCGCCGGGGTCGAAAAAACGGGCGAAAGGCAAGAAGAAAGTGCTTTGGTGACTGGCGGAGAGAGAGGGATTCGAACCCTCGATACGGGTTTAGCGTATACACACTTTCCAGGCGTGCGCCTTCAACCACTCGGCCATCTCTCCGTAGCCGCGCATTCTACCGTTTCCTGACGGCCTTGTCAGCCGCCCGCGGGAGCTAGGGAGCTAGGGAGCTAGGGGCCAGTCGTTACTGCACCAGCGCGAGCAGCACGCCAGCGGCGACCGCGGACCCGATCACGCCCGCGACGTTCGGCCCCATGGCATGCATTAGCAAAAAGTTGTGCGGGTTGCTTTCCTGGCCGACCTTGTTGGCGACCCGGGCCGACATCGGGACCGCCGAAACACCAGCCGCGCCGATCAGCGGATTGACTTTGTTCTCGCTGAAGCGGTTCATCAGCTTGCCCATCATGACCCCCGATGCGGTACCGAATGAGAACGCGATGGCTCCCAGCACCAGGATGCCGATCGTTTCGGGGCGCAGGAAGCTCGCGGCGCTCAGTTTCGAGCCAACGGCCAAGCCAAGGAAGATCGTGACGGTGTTGATCAACTCGTTCTGGGCGGTTTTACTGAGGCGTTCGACCACACCGCATTCCCGCATCAGATTGCCGAGGCAGAACATGCCGATCAGCGGTGCGGCGGAGGGCAGCAGCATCGCGCTGAGGATGAGCAGGACCATCGGGAAGATGACCTTTTCCTGACGGCTGACCAGACGTAGCTGCGCCATCTCGATCAGCCGCTCTTCCCGGGTGGTCAGCGCGCGCATGATGGGTGGCTGTATCAAGGGTACCAGCGCCATGTAGGAATAGGCGGCGACGGCAATGGCGCCAAGCAGTTCGGGCGCCAGTTTCGATGCGACGTAGATTGCCGTCGGGCCATCGGCTCCGCCGATGATCGCGATCGCTGCGGCGTCCTTGAACGTGAAGTGCATTCCGGGAATGAGGTTGAGCGCCAGCGCCCCGAACAGCGTGCCGAAGATGCCGAACTGCGCCGCCGCACCCAGCAGCAGCGTCTTCGGATTTGCGAGCATCGGACCGAAATCGGTCATGGCCCCGACACCCATGAAGATCAGTAGCGGAAACACCCCTGATTTAATTCCGAGATACAGGTAGGAAAGCAGCCCGCCCTCCTCGGCAATGCCCGCCACCGGGATGTTGCTCAGCACGGCCCCGAAGCCAATCGGCAGCAGGAGCAAGGGCTCGAACCCCTTCCGTACGGCCAGGAAGATCAGCAGGAAGCCGACGCTCATCATCACGGCCTGGCCCCACTGGAAATTCGAGATTCCCGTGCTCAGCCAGAGTTGCGATAGTCCTTCCATCGTTGTGTGTTCCGCGTCAGGCTAAAGTCACGAGGGCGTCGTTGGGACCGACGCTGTCACCCGCCTTGACGTTGATGTGGGTCACCTGGCCGCCAGTGCGCGCGCGGATCTCCGTTTCCATTTTCATGGCTTCAATAACGACGACCACATCACCCGCGGCCACGGTCTGGCCCTCGCGTACCGCGAGCCGTAGCACGAGGCCGGCCATCGGCGCCCGCACGGTCTCGGCGCCCGCAGTCGAGGCACTGGCCGGTGCGACCGGGAGCGGTTGCGGGGTAATCGACCGGACCGCATCGCCCGGCCCGATTTCCACATGATATGGATTGCCGTTCACCCGGACCGCATAGGAGCGGATGCCCTCGGCGGCCGGGTTTGACGCTGCGGGCTGTGGCGCTTCGGTCGCTGCGGGCGCTGTGCCGGGCATGGGTTCGAATGCGCTCGGATCATTGCGATGCTGCAGGAAGCGCCAGCCCACCTGGGGAAACATGGCATAGGTCAGCACGTCATCAACCGGCGAACTGGCCAGTTGCACGCCGTGCTCCCGGGTCAGCTGCGTCAACTCTTCCGACATCCTGTCGAACTCCGGCGCCAGCAGGTCTGCTGGCCTGACGGTGATGGGGGCGGTCGTTCCGAGCGCTCGCTGCTGCAATTCGGGGTCGACGGGCGCAGGCGTCGTGCCATATTCGCCGCGCAGCACGCCGACGGTCTCCTTGGTGATCGTCTTGTAGCGTTCGCCGGACATCACGTTGATCACGGCCTGTGTGCCGACGATCTGTGAGGTGGGGGTGACCAGCGGGATATAGCCGAGTTCGCGCCGGACAACGGGAATCTCCGCCATGACCTCGTCGAGGCGAGACAGCGCGCCCTGTTCCTTGAGCTGGCTTTCCAGATTGGTGAGCATGCCGCCGGGAATCTGCGCGACGAGGATGCGGCTATCCACTCCTTTCAGCGACCCCTCGAAGGCGGCGTACTTTCTGCGAACGCCGCGAAAATACAGTGCGATCTCTTCGAGCAGCTTCAGGTCGAGCCCCGTTGCGCGGGGGTGGTCCTCGAAAGTGGCGACAACTGCCTCGGTGGGACTGTGGCCATACGTCATGCTCATCGACGAGATGGCGGTGTCGACATTGTCGATACCGGCTTCGACGGCCTTGAGGATCGTCGCGGTGCTCAGGCCGGTGGTCGCGTGGCACTGCATGTGCACCGGAATCATCAGCGCGGCCTTGAGTTTCCCGACCAGTTCTTCGGCCACATACGGTTTCAGCAGGCCGGCCATGTCCTTGATGCAGATGGAATGCGCGCCCATGTCCTGCAGGCGGCGCGCGAGGTCGACCCACATGTCCACGGTGTGGATCGGGCTAACGGTGTAGGAGATCGCGGCTTGTGCGTGCCGTCCGACCGCGACGGTCGCCTGGATCGCGCGTTGAAAATTTCGCTGGTCGTTGAGTGCGTCGAAGATGCGGAACACATCCACGCCGTTGACCGCAGCCCGCTCGACGAACTTCTCGACGACGTCGTCGGCGTAATGGCGATAGCCAAGCAGGTTCTGGCCGCGCAGCAACATTTGCAGGCGCGTCTTGGGCAGGCTCGCTTTCAGACGGCGCAGCCGTTCCCAGGGATCCTCACCGAGATAGCGGATGCAGGCGTCGAAGGTCGCGCCACCCCAGGCCTCGAGCGACCAAAAGCCCACCGCATCCAGTTTCTCGCAGATCGGTAGCATGTCGTCGGTGCGCAACCGAGTCGCCAACAACGACTGATGAGCATCCCTCAGGACGACATCGGTGATACCTAATGGCTGCATTGCGTTCAGTTCTCCCCGTTGGTGCGGTGTTCGTGCTGATGGACCGCAGCGATGATGGCGGCGACCACGGCTTGATTGTCGGGGCCGCCGCTATTGGCGAGCAGTTGCGGCTCCTCGGCAGGGGCTGCAGCCTGCGCTTCCCAGCGCACAAGCAGGCGATGGGTGCGTTGAATGATCCAGACCAGCAGCAGCAGGAACGAGAAGACGATCCCCATTCCAATCAGCATCAGGTTCACGCCTGAGAGCAGCAGTTCCGCTAACGGTGCTTCCATGGTGATCGTCTATTTGCCAGCCAAAAAACCGTGGAATAATACGGCGCCGCCGGCGCAATGTCGAACCGGTCCCGGCCTCGCGGCGGACGGGCGATTCGGCGATGTGCGGGGTGGCGACGGAACTCCAAGGGAATTTTTGGTGGTTGCCAGGAGTCATAACGCGGTCAGTTCGAGGGGAGAAGGGCAGTTTGGCGTGCGTGCGGGCCGCGCGTTTGCACCAGGCGCGCAGCGGGAGCATCTCAGGTTTAATGAGGGTTACGGAATATGTTGTTGTTTCTGAAAATATGCGCTGTGGCATCGGTCGTCATCCTGATCGTCGGGTTGATCAAGCCGAAGTGGGTGTTGTTCTTTATGAAACATCCCGATCGATTGACCGTCACCTCGCTGGCCATGGTGCTGTTCATGGCTTCGTGGACAGGCATTGCCAAGTTGACCTTGAAGCCCAAGGAGCGCGTGGCGGAGCACCGATCTTCCGAGGACGTCAACCAGTTGAAGCTAGACCGGCAGTAGGGTGGCGCTGTGCCGCCTGAGCTACAAGCCTGGTGTGATGGGGCCTCATGGAAGAGACCAGGCCCCGGCAGGAACGCGAATCTCAGGTCGGCTCTTTCGATCCGATTTCTGCTTCCGCGACCAAATGCAGACGGCAGCATTCGTTGATGCGATGTCTTGACAGGGACCACAGGAATTTGAGATCCTCTACGGCCGCACACGCGGGCGGTTAGCTCAGCGGGAGAGCACTGCCTTCACACGGCAGGGGTCGTAGGTTCGAACCCTACACCGCCCACCATTTTCAAAAGCCTTGCCCCGATTTTGCCCCGCTTAGGCGGCTTGGTACACGCGGCGCAGGACGGCAGACGGTCGGTTCGATACGTTCGTCAGTAGGTCCACACAGTGAAACAAGCGTTCTAGCGTGGCGCGTGAGTAATGGTGCGTCACGGTTCGCCGTTTGTGCCCAAGCAGGTCCTGGATGTCCTCCATCGGAAGGCCCGCATCCCGCAACCGCACCGCGAAGGTGTGGCGCAGATCGTGGACGCGAACGTCCGATAACTCCACGCCCGCCCGTTCCATTTTCCAAGCCCGGTTGTTCATCCGATCGATCCGGTGTCCCCGGTAGGTGAACACCCAGTCGTTGGACTTTCCGCGTTCGGCATCGACCACCGATTGCGCGATGCGGTTCAGCGGCACCATTTTTTCCTCCCCGTTCTTGGTGATCGTCTCCGGCAGGATGAACACCGAACGGTCGTCCATGGCATGTTCCCATTCCCAGCGTAGCCCGCAGATCTCCTGATCTCGGCAGCCGGTGTTGACGGCAAACAAGGCCATGCAGGCCAGGTAGTCGGGCAACTGCTTGAACAGGACCTCCTGCTCTTGCCAGGTGATGGGTCGAGGCTTCCGTGCAATCACCTTGACGGATGGCATGTCAGGCGCCCGCTCGAGCCAGGTCACGCCGTTGGTATCCCGCCAGACGCTGGCCGCCTTACGCAGGACAGCCTTCAGGGCACCCAGTTCGCGTACGACGGTGCCGGTACTGACCTGAGCCAACCGCGCCTGCACATAGGGCTGCAGGGTCTCGCCGTTGAGCTGCCCAAGGCGGATCTCCCCGCCAAACCAATCGACCACCGGGCGCAGCGCATAACCCTGTCGCGCGATGCCGCGCTGCTCGGCATTCTCCGTCAGGTAGCGCGCGGCCGCTTCCTCCAGGGAATGCCCTTTCCGTTCACCGTAGAGCGTGGTTCTCCGAATTTCCTCCATCCTCAACGCGAGGTAACGTTCCGCTTCCGTGAGGTCACTCGTTCCAGTGCTTTCGCAAACGAGCTGTCCGCAGATGGTTTTCTGGATATGCCACGTTTCACCGCGCTTTCTGAGTCCGCGCGTCGTTCTCTTCTTTGACATGGGGTGTCCTCCAATTTGGTGGCTGGACGCCCGTTGCGGCGTTTATGCTCATCCACCCAGGCGTCGAGGTCAAGCCGGTCCCAACCAATACCGCCGTCGCCGACGGGTAACTCCGTGAGATAGGGCCGCACGACCGTGTTGAAGGTTCGTGGCGACATCCCTAGATAGCCCGGGGCGTCGCGCATGCGGAGAATGCGGGGCGGGGTGCTCATGGGGTGTCTGCCATCATCGTGCGACCCATTGCGGCTTGGTCGGCACCAACTCACCCAGCCGGGCCAGGCCCTTGGCGGTGATACGAACCTGCTCCACGATCCGAGCAGTGCCGTCGCTCCGTGGCAGCGCGACGATCTTCATCGTGACCAAGCCGGCTTGTATGCGTTGTTGGTGGGCGAGGTAGGTGGCACCGCCGGGCCGGCGATAGATCCAGCGCTGCGCCAACAGCCACTGGATCAAGTCCTTGGGGCGTAGCTGCAAGGCTTTGGCCGCGTCGGTGAGACAGCACGAACCCTGGGCCTCCGCCAGGCGGTCGAGGGCGTTGACCCTCGGTGCGAGACTCTGGACCGTATGTTCCAGGTCCAGCACTTGGTCGCAGTAACTCAGTAGTAGGCGCCGCATCGTTGCGGGATCGCTCAACCACTGGATCGGATCCCTTTGGCTTGGGGGCTGAGTCACCAGTGCGTCGTAAGCGCGAATGACCTTTAGATGAAAGACCGGGCTGATCCACATCGCATAGGCATACACCAACTCTTTTCCGACGAAGGTGCCAACACCCTGTTTTGCATGGATAACCAGAATTCCGGTTTTCTCGATTTCAGCGATCAACTCCAGAGCTTGCTGGGTGATCAGCCATTTGGCCGGTTGGTGCCGGCGCTCGGCTCCGGCGGCCCGGTGAAGATCGTTCAGACAGTAGCGGCCAGCGGCGTCCTGCCGCACGGCGATATTCGAAATGCTCAGGGCAGTCATGGATAGTCTCGGTGGACTGAGTTCTGAGGGGCGCCGGTCCCGCTGTTCTTGGTGGTGCAAAACAGGGAGCGCAACGGCGGGTTACGGAGTGCAATACGAGCCGGCGGCCAATAAGACCATCCATATGGACGGCTCATGTCGGACGAGGTCATGAGCGTTCCCCGCGCGGGCGCGCCGATTGATGGCTGTGGCTCGGGTCGAGAAGGCGTGCCCGTGATCTTCCTGGTGGCCGCGGACAGAACGGACAGGTCGGAGCGATCGGGGCTCCATCGGCGATCAGGTAGCGCAGATTGCATGCGTTGCAGGTCACGAGGCACACCGTTCCGGCGCAGAGATCGCGGACCAGCACATAGGCCGACGTGAAATCGAAGTCTCGCCCGGTGCCCGTTTCGCCTCGCTGACCGCCCAGTTCCACGAACAGGTCGTAGCTGCGGAGCAACGCGTCGGCATCGATGGACCGCTGCGCGGTCGCGATAGCCAGGCGCTGATACACCAGTGCGTAGACCGACAATTGCGCCTGAACCCGCCGATTGACCATCAGGCTGGCGGTGTGATGCAGGGGGCCGGACGCTGCTGAGACCCCATGCACCGCGCGGTGCAGCGCCCGGACTTCGTTGATCGGCAGTCCGGTGAGGTGCTGCACGGGCGTCGACCGCAGTCGGCGCTGCAGCAACTGCAAGGCCAGCGTCCGTTGCCGGTGTCTATGGAGCGACGGGGTCATCGTTGCTCCGCGCGGCCGCCGCCAACACATGCCAGCGCAAGTGGTCGGCACAGCGTTGCGCCGATTCTTGCCGTGCCAGCTCCCGCCACAGCTGCGGCGGCAAGCGCAGCGTGTAGCACAGCACATTCGAGGCCGCGAGATCCCGCAGCGCCGAAAGCGGTAAGCGGCGCAGTGCCGCGGCGGCGTCCGGCGTAACTCCGAGCAGCAACTGCGCTTTGTGCTCCTGGCCGGAGACCAGCCATTCCCGGGCTTTCTGCAGAAACAGCAAGTTGAGATCGTAAATGTCGGCATCCATGGGGCAGGTCTCAGCGGTCAGGTCGATTGGCTATCGGGTTCCGACTGTACCGGCACGCCCTGCCCTTGTGCGGGCGAAAGCTCACCAGAATCGACCGCTTTCGCGGGATTAATCGTATCGGAGACAAAAGAGAACGGGAGACGGGCTGGAGCCGGAGGTCCGGTGCCCGCTCGGAACGCCTGTCGGTGAAAGCAGCGTGATGCATGAGATGGCCTCGCGTCGATGACTGAGGCCTGCAGCATCCCCCCGCTGTGTGAACGCCGTATGCGAAATTCGCGCGGATTCCGCGCGGAAGTGTGAAGGCTGTGTGAAGAAACGGCGCGGTTTCCCGCACGCCGGTTACGCCTGCGGCAACTGCAAGCGCGCGATGGCCCCGCCGTCAGCGTGATTGGTTACCTCGATGCGGCCGTGGTGCAACTCGGCGATCTCGCGCACGAGGGTGAGCCCGAGTCCCGTGCTGCGCTTGCCACTGCCGGGACGAGGGAGGGAGTAGAAATGCTCGAACAGCCGGTTCCGGGCGTAGGCGGGAATGCCCGGTCCCTGATCGTGGACGGTGAGCGTGCAGTCATCACCCACCACCGAGACCGCGAGTTCCACGCAACCGGCCTCCGGCGAGAACTCGATCGCGTTCTGCAGCAGGTTGACCACGGCACAGACCAAGAGCGCCCGTTGCCCGCGCACGGCCGCGCCGGCCGGTATCGCGGTGGTCACGGTCACGTGCTTGGTTTTGGCCTCCGGCGACAGGGCGGTGATCGCTTCGGTTGCGACGTCCGCCAGTCGGATCGTTCGCTTTTCCGTCAGGGTCCGCCGTGTCTCCACGGCCGAGAGTTCGAGCAGCCGCTCGACGACCGCCTGGAGGTGATGCACCGCCTCCTGGATGTGCGTGAGGAAGTGTTGCCGCTGCCCGCGCGACATGGAATCTTCCAACACTTCCGCGTTGGCCTGGATGGTCGCCAACGGCGTCTTGATCTCATGCGTCAGCGCCTGGACGTACTCCTCGACGTAACGGCGACCGGCGATGGCATCGCGCAGGGCATCCAGCACTGTGCCCAACCAACCGAGAGTGCTCCGACCGACGTTGGGCAAGGCCCGAAAGTGCCCACGCCGCAACAGAGCGGCGTACTCCGCAAACAGATCCAGCGGCCGCAGCCACCACAGCGTGAAGCCGCCGGCCAGCACGACCAAGGCGAGGCCCATATACAGGCCGCCCAACAGAAAATGCCAGCGCGCGGCCTGAAGCGACAACTCAAAGCCGACGATCGGCTTACCCACGCGAACTTCGCCGACGGCTTGCGCCTGCCAGAGGATCGGTGCGGCCACGAATACCATCGAATCCAACGCATCAGTGGCCGGATTGCGATCCAAGGTTGTAACGTAGCGATCCAGCAGGGCGTCTTCGGACGGCGATGCGGGTGCCGCAGCGACCACCTCGGGACGGTGAGAGTCGAACAGGGCGCGACCGGTTTGGTCCGCCACGTGGATGTGCAGCGCCGCCGCCGCGGGTTCGGCCGGAAGAGTCGGCGCTTTTGCCGGGGGCGCCTTGGCCTGCGCCAACGGCGCCAGCACACGCCCCACCCGGTCTGGCTGCAATTGCCCCAGGTGCAAATCGGCCGCGAGCAACCTGGCGATCACCTGGGCCGTATCGGTCAGCAGGGCCTCGGTCGCGGCGCGACAATGCCGCTCCAGGTTCCGGGCCTCCTGCCAGATCAAGCCGGCCAACAGGAGTTCCAGACCCAGCAGAACCCCGAGGATCAGCCGACGGCGCACGCCAGGTCCTCCTCGGCCAAGGCATAGCCCAGACCGCGGTGCGTGCGAATGACCTCGCAACCCGGCCATACGGCCGCCAGTTTCGCGCGCAGGGTTTTGATGTGCGCGTCCACGGCGCGATCACAGCGTTCCTCCGGCTCTTCCCAGACGCGCTGCAACAGCTCTTCCCGGGTGAAGATGCGACCCGGGCGGCCCAGCAGCAGCCGCAGAATGTCGTACTCGAAACGGGTCAGGCCTAGGGCCTGACCGTGGTAGCGGATGCTCCGGCGTTCGTCGTCTATGCGAAAGGCGCTCCCGTTGTCGTAGCCCGCCGCGGGTTTTCGGCGCCAGCGTCTCAGCACGGTGCGGACCCGGGCCACGAGCTCCCGCGGGCTGAACGGCTTCGTCACGTAATCATCGGCCCCGAGTTCCAGGCCGCACACCCGATCGACTTCGTCCGCGCGGGCCGTAAGGAACATGATCGGCACGGAGCAGACCGTCCGCAGCTCATGAAACAGATCGAAGCCATTGGCATCCGGCAGACCGATGTCCAACAGGATCAGATCGAAGCCCTGGCCGTGCACGGCGGCCAGGGCCTCGGCCCCGGTCGCGCAGTGTTTCACCTGGAACCCATCGGCGCCGAGCCGGAAGGCCACGGCTTCAGCCAACGCACGCTCTTCTTCGACAACCAAGATTCGGGCAGGCATGGCGCAGAAATCCTCCTTGAAACAGCCAGTAGGGCCTGGCAGGAGACCGTTACACAGAGGATAGAACACGCACGCCGATGAGGACGGTGGGGCGAGAAACGAGGCTCGTCAGGACAGCGGTGCCGCGGTTGTGCGTTTGATTCACCCGCCAGCAAAGGAGGGCCTCGCGCAGAAAAAGTTATCCACAGACAGGCACGGCATACGACCGACGCGGGCACGGCATACGACCGACGCGGGCACGGCATACGACCGACGGAAACGGCCGCAGCACGGTATACGACCGACGCCGACACGGCATACGACCGACGCAAACCACGGCATACGACCGACGCGGCGAGGGTTGGCCAACGACGCGTAAAGCCGCGCCAGCCGCGCCCTCCAGCGCGTTTGCCGACGGCCGTTTTCGTATTGCTAATCTTTCTTTAATCCTTTTCTAATCATTTAAGTGTGAAAAAAGTTATCCACAGGGGCGACTGCCTTTCCTGGTACACACCCCGCCGCAACCCCTTCGAACAGCCCACAGGTGCTGCTGATGAGGACCATGGCGGCTGCAGGGCTCAGCCATCGTCCCGGTCATCGGCAAATAAACCGCCTGCGGCAGCGCTCGATTCGCGCCCGGCCGCGGTCCGGTGCAGCGCCGCTGCCCGGATCCCGAGCAGCCGCAAGGGATGATCCAGCGGGACGCGTTTGAGGCAGGCCCGAGCGGTGCTGAGAATCACGCCGGGATCATCGGTAGGCGCCGCCAGGGTGTGGGCACGCGTGATGGTTCGGAAGTCCTGGTAGCGCAGCTTGATGCCGATCGTCTTCCCCCGGTAGCCCTTCCGGATCAGATCCCGACTGACCCCGTCACAGAGCGCCGTCAGGCCCTGCGTCAGTGCCGGTCGATCGGCGCGCGGATCCAAATCCCGCGCAAAGGTCGTCTCGCGGCTGATCGACTTGGGTTCACTGACCTGCACGACCGGACGTTCATCCACGCCCTGGGCTGCTTGGCTGAGCCAGAGGCCATAGCGCGGCCCGAACTGTTGCATCAGCCACGGCACAGCGGCTTGGGCTAGGTCGCCTATGGTCCGCAGGCCCAGTTGTTCGAGCTTGTCGCTGGCCTTCGGACCGATCCCGGGGATGGCCCGCGGAGGCAGGGGCCAGATGCGGGTGGGCAGGTCCTCCCGTGTCAGGACGGTCAAGCCATCGGGCTTGTCCAGCTCCGAAGCGATCTTGGCCAAGAGTTTGTTCGGGGCCACGCCAATCGAGGAGGACAGTCCAGTGGCCGCACGCACCTGGTCCTTGAGGCGCTGTGCCACCCACACGGTCTCGCCGGGCACAGCGGTCAAGTCGATATAGATCTCGTCGATACTGCGGTTTTCGAGGTGCGGCGCGATTGCCGCGACAGCGGCCTTGAAGCGGTGTGAGTAACGCCGGTACTCCTCAAAATCGGCCGGGAGGAGGATCGCATCGGGCGCCAGGACTGCCGCCTTCATGAGCCCCATCGCGGAGCGGACGCCAAGGGCCCGTGCCTCGTAGTTGGCCGTCGTGGCCACGCCGCGGCCGACATAGGCGCGCAACCGGGGGAAATCGGCCAGTGCAGTGTCAGGCGGCAGCGCGGACCGCCGTCCCCCGACCACCACCGGTGAGCCTCTGAGCTGCGGATAGCGCAGCAGTTCCACCGAGGCGTAGAACGCGTCCATGTCCAGGTGGGCAATGCGGCGTGACATAACGGGTAGGGTAGCAACCGTGAGCGGTTTGGCCTATGTGCCACACGCATGAAACACGGCGGCGACCCGCCAAAGGCGCACAGTGGATGTCAACCTCGTGAGTCGGTCTCTGACGCACTTCAGTTACCGCAGCTGCGGGTGGGCGATCGGGTCCGTCGAGTGGAATCGGATCGGAACGACCACGTGCGCTGCTCCTAGGGTTCTCGTCCCCGCCGCTAAACGGTTGGCCGAGTATCGGCTTCATGTCAGGTCGCCGCCGTTCCGTCCCCTATGATGACGGTCTCCAGTTCGGATTGCGCCGATGCTCGGCTGACACATCCCGTAAGGCAGCAACTCGACGCGTTGCTGCCGTTCGACTCTCGTTCATCCAGAACGGCAGCTTTGTGACCTGACGCCCGAATGCTTTCGACCCAGACCTGCCATACGGCCTTGCACGGACTCAATGCCTGCTTTCAAGGTCAAGCGGACATCCGGGCCAGCGCGCCGACCGGCAAAAAATCGGCCACAACGTCCATTCACTGGTCTTCATCAACCCACACCAAAGGCCGCTTTCTGGATTCCGATCCAATTCGGATAAGACGATGCGCTTGTCAGTGGTTCGATCCCCTTTTAGTCCACCAATCCCAAAACGCAGAATCTTTCTCTACTTTTTTCGACGCGCGCTGAGCCGCACGGCTAGCGCGGGTTCCGCCAATCTTCGAAGCCACGTTTCAGGCGCAGGGGGTGCTGGTGAGAACCGATCTGCTTCTCCCCGATGAGGCAGGTTACTGCTTAACTGAGGTGAAATCCTCGACCGGGGTCAAGGATTACCACTTGTCGGATGCGGCGGTACAGAGCTGGGTGGTCAAGCAGAGCGGTGTGACCATCGACAGAACCGAAATCGCCCACATCGACCGTGCTTTCGTTTACCCCGGTGACGCAAACTATCAGGGGCTTTTGACCTGCGTCGACATCACGGATCAGATCCTCAGCCTGGAAAAGGACGTGCCCGACTGGATCGCCGCTGCCCGGGAAACATTGGCGGGCGCTGAGCGGGACATTGAACCCGGCAGCCAATGTGTCGATCCCTTCGAGTGCGTCTTTATGGCGTATTGCTCTCCCACAATTGACGGGGATGCGGGTTTTCCACCGGAAATGTTGCCGCGCGGCCGCACCTTGGCCGTGCAACTGAGAACAGAGGGCTACGACGATCTCAGAGGGGTTCCCGAGGCCCGCCTGACCCGTCCGATTCACCGGCGCGTCTGGCGGGCTTCCGTGGATAATCGACACGAGCTTGATGCCGAAGCGGGAAAGGTATTGTCGACTGTACCGTATCCCCGTTACTACCTGGATTTCGAGACCATCCAGTTTGCCGTACCGATCTGGGCCGGCACGCGCCCCTATGCTCAAATCCCTTTCCAGTAGTCCTGCCACATCGAACGAGCCGACGGCACGGTCACACACCGGGCATTTCTGGCCAAAGGCGCGGAGGACCCACGCCGGGCTTTCGCGGAATCGCTGATTCAGGCGCTGGGAGAAGGAGGGCCAGTGGTTGTTTATAACCAGGGATTCGAAGGCAGCCGTATGCGCGAGTTGGCCGCCGTCTTCCCGGATCTGGCGTCCTCACTCAACCAGGCCATCGAGTGCATCGTCGATCTCCTGCCCATCGCCCGCCGGTACTATTACCACCCCGACATGCGGGGTTCCTGGTCGATCAAGGCGGTGTTGCCCACCATCGCACCCGACCTGGCCTACGACGATCTGGAAGTCGCCGACGGCGGTATGGCCATGGAAGCGTTCGCCGAAATTCTGCATCCCCAAACAGCGGCCGAACGGCGCGACCACTTGCGGAATGCCCTGCTCAAGTATTGCGAACGGGATACCTGGGCCATGGTGAGAATCGCCCATTATTTTCAGCAGGCCGCCTGATGCCTTCCAACAAAACCCGCCAAACCTTGGCCCGGCAGTGGGAACTGCTCAAGCTCCTGCCGACACGCGGGCCGGGCAAGACCGCCAGGGAACTGGCAGAGGCGCTGAACGATGCCGGTCTCGCCGTCAGCAAACGCCAGGTGAAACGAGACCTCGGCGAGTTGTACGATGCCTTCATGCTTGACTGCAACAATGCCGGCACGCCCTTCGGATGGCGCCTGCCGCCGAAGGCACCGACCGATATCCCCGGCCTGACGCTGGCGGAAGCCTTGTCGTTACGCATGGTGGAGGACACGCTGAAGCGGCTGATGCCGCCGGCTGTGCTGTATGCGCTGGAATCCCGGTTTCAGCAGGCCAAACGGAAGCTCGATGCCATTTCCGAAGGTAACCCGGCGGTACAGTGGGTAGACAAGGTGCGCTCGGTGCCGCGCTCGCTCCCTCTGTTGCCCCCGGCCATCGACCCGGATGTGCTGGAAGCGGTTACGGAAGCCCTGCTCGCCAACCGGCAACTCGACGTCGATTTTCACGCCATGAGCGGCTATGAAACCCGCTCCCTGCGCCTGCATCCCTTGGGGCTGGTGAGCCGCATCCCGGTCACCTATCTGGTGGCTACGGCCTTCGAGTATTCGGACGTGAGGCTATACGCCCTGCACCGGATCGTCCGCGCCGCCAGATCGGACGAAGCCGCAACACGGCCGGACGGCTTCGACCTGGACGCCTACATCCAGTCCGGCGCGCTGCAATTCGGGTCTGGAGAGACCGTCCAGTTGAAAGCCGTATTATCCGAAGGACTCACTCAAATTCTGCGTGAAACGGCTTTATCAGAAGACCAGGAAATTCACGAACAAGGCGAGTCGACTTTCGTCACGGCCACAGTCGCCGATTCCTGGCAACTGCGCTGGTGGAATCTGGGACAGGGAAGCGGGATAGTCGTGGAGAAGCCATAATGGTTGAGGAAAGAGATCAAAGCCGAACTTGCCCATTTGAATCATTGCTACCGGTTGGCGCCGGGAAGGCTACCGGGCGCATATTAGCGATCCACGAACTGGAATTACGGAACCGGAGAGCGCGCATGATTTCCCTTTGGACAGAATTATCAGATAACGACGGTTGCTGCCAGGATTCCTTATGAACGAATCGTCACGTTCGCCAGGTCCTTCCGCAGGGCAAGTACCCTCCTGCGAGGACGTCATTCGAACCTTCGATAAGCACCTTCAATATTATTCCAATAGCCGCGGGGAACAGGCCCGGGTCCTGAGGAACGCGGAAGCCTCGGTCAAGCTGCAATACGCCGGCCGGGTTGCCTTCGAGCTCTTGCAGAATGGGCTTGATCGGGCCAAAGAGTTCATCTGGGTCGGGCTACTTGATGGTGGCGATGACTACGGCAGTCTCGTCGTCGCCAACGATGGGAGTGCGGTAACGTTGGACCCGCAGTTCGAATACGATCACCCGCCCGAGCGTCAGGGGCGCGCCGACCTCAATGCCTTGTTGTCGCTGCATACCTCCAACAAATCCCCCGATCAATCCATGGGCAATAAGGGAATCGGTTTTCGGTCGGTATTCAGCATCGGTGATCGTGTGGAAGTCTGGAGCCGGTGCCGGGACGAAAAAAGCTGGTGGGGAGTAGAGATGCACTGGCCCGCCCGAAAAAAAACGTGGCGGACAAGAGCCAATGAGTATGAGCCCGCCAAGGTAGCGACTAAGCGATTGCACGAGACAACCTGGGAAAAGATAGAGACGCTCGATGAGGCGGAAGAACGTGCGAGTTTCACCTTGCCGTTGCCCCTGCTGGCTGATGGAGCACCAGCAGTCTTGATCGGGGCCGACGCGCCAGAGTTCAAGGCCAATCTGGTCACGGCAGTCATCGTGCCGATCCATTCTAAAGATGTCCGTGAGGATGTGAAGGCCCACATCGATGAGTTGATGGGCTCGCGCCTGCATTTCGTCGGGCTTCGGCCGGCACGGCGTGGAATCAAGGTACAGGTGACCTGCGGGGGACAGGCAGCCCGTAACCATACCTTACACACTTGGCCCGACGAGATGGAGCCCGGGAGTTGGAAGGTCTTCCATTGGAAAAATCCCGCCCTTGCGGACCTCGCAAAGGCGGCCGAACACGAAGTAACGGAGCCTGGGGTCGGGTTGGCCTGGCCTCCGCAGTCCGCATCCACCAGTCATGCGTCCGACCATGAAGCCCAACGCTATACCTGCATCGAGACACTGATGTTCAACTATCTGCCGACCCGGATTCCATCCGATTTCCCAGTGGATGTGCATGGTGACTTCCAGGTCAAAGCCGATCGCACCGGGATGGACCTGGGCGGCAGCCCGCAGGGGCGTTACAACAAGGCGCTTATCCGCACTGCCGCTGAACTGCATCTGCGGGCTGTGCTGGCCGCGGTGCAAATGAATGATGCCGATGCGGCCGATTGGCCTTGGCAAAGCATTCATTCCTGCCCAACCGAGTTGGTTTCTTCCCTGTCGTTGCGGGAGGATTTGTGGGAACTCCTGACGCCCCGATCAGGTGGAAGTGGCGCGTTTGTAAAGGAGCTTAAAAGCCTGCTGTTTGATGGCGACCCGCGCTACTTGCGCTGGACCAAGCTTGCACGCTTGTTTTTTGCCCACCAGGATGTACAAGGCGATGACGGCCGCCCCGAACTACCAATGCAAGTTTATCGGGTGTTCTGGAACGCTTCGGCGGCATGGCTGGAACGGCAATGCGGATGTGGCTCGCACACTCCGACCTGGAATGGCCAGGCAAGGTTGCTCTGCGATGCATTGCGGGAAGCGCAGGTTCCCTGTCTACCTTTGGCGGACTCCTGCCAGTTGCCGCCAGACTTGAAGTTACGCGCCGTTCCTCTCCCGGAACGGCGGGAGCTAGGCGACAATACGCCATCCAAGTCACGCGTCTTTTACCGCCGGACCGATGAACAGAAAATCCTGTTGCCCGAAGCCCTGATCGACTACCAGCGATCCATCACCGCGTACCCTTTGGATCCCTTCTGTGACCCACGGTTCAGACCCACAGGCATCGTCGATTTCGGCCGCTGGGACGTACTGAAAGAACTCAGGCAATTACCTAACGAACTCCTTAATTGGGAGCCAAAGCCACTGCATGAGGATGAGGATGAGGCGACCTACCGACAACGTCAACTCATAGGTCTCGCGGCGAAACTGTTTACGGCCAAGCTTGGTACCTTACCCCCGCCGTCAGAGAAAGACGAAGCGGGTGACTATGGGCTCGGCTGGCGGGCAAATCCCTCGAGCCAGCTTTCGGACGATGTTTGCGATGCCGGGCGCGCCATCGCCACGCTTTTCCTTCCCATGACGGACGGCCTTTGGGCGCCCGCCCGGCAACTGCACCGGGGCGAGGTTGACGTCGACTCTCTCAAGTTGGACCACGACCAGGATCTTGACGTCAACGCCTTCCTGACATTCCTCGGCGTCGCACCCACCCCCCCGTCAGACGCCCCTGCCTTGCTCTTGATCGAGGGAGGTTTCGGCGGGGGGCGGGTAGAACCCTTGAAACTCCCACCCGAGCTCTGCCAGCCGGGTAGCCGAGCAAGCAAGCTCGAATTGGCCTTGAGTCCGGAGGCCGGGGAAAATCCGCAAGGCCTGGCTATGACCCTCCAAGCGACCTGGAGCCAAGGTCTCTCCAGCTTGATCGAGCCTGAGAGTCAAGACGACGCCCACCAATCTCGCACCGTCATCGGCGAGACATTGCGTGCTCTCGCCTGGGTTCCAGTCGGCGACGATGGCTGGGTCACCGCGCCAACTAAGGCCCGATCATCGAAACGGTTCGTACCTCCGACGCAGGTGGTCACTCGTCCCGGCAATGATCGCAGAGCAGAGGTGACTTATCGCGTTCGCAACGATTCCGATGACGTCACTCGTCAGATCCTGGAAGCCCTCGGTGCCGTGCCCGTACTGAACGTCGAGTACCTGGGCGCGCGGCAAGGAAAGGCGGCAGGGGAAATCCTCAACACTCTCCGGCAAACTTACCAGAAACCGTCCGACCCGGAACTCCCGCCCCATCTGCGCCGCTATGTACTCGATCTGGCGCAGGAAACCATCGGCGCGCTTGTACGTCATTCCGTTCCGCTGCCCGAGCATCCTCCGCTCCCGGTCCATGAAGCCTCCACGCAGGCTCTGCCGCTGGATGCCCGCAGGGTCCGATGGCTGGTCGACCCCTCGGCCGAAGCGTGGATCGCCAGCGACAACTCGGAGCAGGAAATCATTCGCCGATTCTTTCCTGAGCTGCCTTTAGCCAGCGTGACCATTGGATTCAAATTGATAGAGAACAACCAGAGTCTCAAGAAACGGAAAATAGAAGTGACGGAGAGGGTTAAGGGTGGAGAAAAGCTCCCAGAGCTCGATTCTCATGCGGAAGCACTTGCGACGAAGATTCGAGGCGCGCTTCCGGGCCTTTTGGCCCTCGCCCACGTTTCTCGCTTGACAACAATCATTCCTAACTCTGAGGAGATACTCAAAAGTTGGGGCTCCGCTCCGGCGGGTCCCCTGATTCATGTGGAGGATGCTTATATCGAGATCAGCCTGACAGGCCCGTCGGTATACCCCAAGAAACACCTTGAGGGCGCTGATGGCCACGTACTGCTGCTCAACGCCGGAAAGGCGACATCGGACGAGGGGGGCAAGGCTGGTGCCAGCATCCTCTTCGATCTGGCTGAGAATCAGCCGCCGCCGTTGGCGGACTTTGGCGACGCCCTGGCGGAATTTCTGCTGAACAACAGGGCGTTAGGTTCCATTTTCGCGCGCGCCCTGGGGGCCCTCGATAAGGGAGACGAGGATTGGAAACGTTTGTTGAAGCGCGAGGGTGCCGATACACTGGAAGTCGAATACCAAGCCCAGTTGAAACCGCTGAACGACGAACAAATCAACGCTTTCCGGCAGCGCCTCACCGAGGCATTAAAGAGTGCGGGCGCAAAGCTGCGCGAGGCGAATATGGAGATCCGTCGGTTGCGGCGCCTGGGCGCGGAGGATTTGCTGCCGCTGAACGGGGATGGGTGGGGGGAAGACGTGACCGCCCGGAGCATTCGGGACGTGCTGAATGAGGCCGCGTGGGAGACCGTCGAGCGACCCTTTGTGCCGACGCTGTCCGTCGAGCAAGACAACGCCTCAGCCTGGCAGCATTGGTTGGACACCAATGGCTGGGGGCGCCGTCTCGATGCCTTTGCCCTGCACCACCTGCGAGAAAAGGAACCAGACCTCACCCTCCAGGAGATGCAGGAGCGTCGGCAAAAGTGGATGGAGGTACATTGCTTTCCGCAGATGAAAAGCCTCTATGGCCCTACCGCAGCATGGGCTTGGCTGCGTGCCGCACTTCCGAACCTTTCGGATCTCGATTCGGGGTCGATCGAAAGCACCCTGCGTGATTTCGCGCCCCGTTACCAACCAATAAAGGATCTAAAAGACGTTTCCGAGGCGGGCTGGAAGGTTTGCTCAGCATCTTATGGTCAGCCCTCAGGGGTCGAGCGCGAGCCCGCCTCGAAAGAGGCTTATGACGAAGCAAACGCCGTTAAGGCAGCCATCGGCGATGAGGCTGAGTCAGCATTGCTGCCATTCATCGCCGAGCAAACACATAACTGTCTGAAACAATTTAATAAAAGAGGTTGGGAGGTGCTATTGGATGCGGTGCCTGAAAGAGGAAAAACCCGCTGCGCGCTTGAACAAGCGCGTTCCGAGTGGATGATAAGCCAGGACCCAGAATGTTTGAAGGACGCCCTGCATGTGTCCCGCCGATGGGGCAATGCTGGCTTCGATATTCTCGGCCTGGAACAAGGCGATCAAAAGGATCCTGTCGCCGTCCGCTACGAAACCAAAGGCTTGCCTGACGGCGCAGGCATCGTTTGTATTCATCTTTCCACCAATGAGCTCCGTGTGGCCACCGAGTTCTTTAGGGCAAAGACGGCAAACTCCGGCGATCAACGGTACCGCGGGGATTGGAAACTCATTGGCGTGGAGCACGACGCCAAAGCCACCGATCTGACCGCCTTGATTAAGGACCTGATTGAGCAGCCTGATAAGATGCTGAAGCCACTTGGCGATAAAGGTTTGGTGCCGGACGGCTTTTTGTTGCGTGTGTCACGCTCTTCCAGACTGGCGCCATAGCCGTCTAGAGGGCGAGTATCAACCGCTCTTCCGCTTCGCCGCTGGGTCGATTATCTCAACGCCGAAGCGCACGAAGGGCTTTTTCTCGCATTAGCATGATCTGATGGAGAATGTGGTCGGTGGCTTCACAGACGTCGGGGCCTGCCTTGGCGATGAGCCGCTTGAGCCGGTCGTTTCTGTCATCATCCAAAATCGTCGCGAGGTCGCAAGCATCATCGGCGTCGGCCGGCATGAGAAGCGGCGCTTGCTGGCCGCCGATCCGAATCATGGCTTGCAGTTTGTCGTCCGGGCGAAAGAGCGGAAGATCGGTTTCGCACCAGTTCGTACAGTTGCCTTCTACTTTGATCAGTACGCCGCGATAGATCATGGAGAAAGGACAGTAGAGAAAAGGCGGCTCGGGTGCCCTGACGATCAAGTCCGCCCATGGCCATCGCACTGTTTTGCCTCTGCGCATGCTGCCGTCGCAGCAGATGGAATCTCCTGAGGGTGTAAGCCGTCAGACGGCTTGATCATGGAATCCGGATTGGACGGGGACAAGCCGCCACAAAAGGTCCGCCAAGGGCACTCCCGAAGCTTCGAGAAACCTCATCTCGTTTGGCTGCAACAGTTGGGCGATGCCGCGTTGCAAGCTCTGCGGCGAATCGTAGTTCGGCCACTGGTCGTAGGGCGGACGATAACCATCGAAGGCCAGCTCCATCGCCATGTTCAGCATCACTTTTCCCAGGCGACCAACGTTCGAATTCCAGCTCGACTGGCGAAGGCAATGACGGGAGTAGGCCACCGCCAGAGCTTCTTCCAGGGGATCGTACGGGTTTCCGCCGACCAGGCGGCGTACCACTTCCATGGAGTGATGAAAGATCTCGTGGTGCCAGGTCTTTTCCACGATGAAGGCGACCAGGAACTCCAGGTCCTGCCGGGGGAAAGGAAATCCGGGCAGCCGGCGCGACATTTCACGCACGACGCTCCAATAGAAGCGGTGGAGATTGGCGAGGTTGAGCGTAACGAGGCCCGGGCTTGCCATCGGCCGGTATGACCCCAGCACCCTGATGCTCACTTCATCGCCCACATCCGGTGGCAAGTCGCCGAGTATTTGGGCCGGCGTGGGTAACTCTTCCCAACCGGGGACGTGAGCCGCCAGCTCGGGCTCGCGAACCCCGTCGAACTCATCCACAGGCAAAGCTTGCAGAGTTTTCTTGATTGAATTGATGGCTTGCGCGAGTGCACTCATGGACGTTCCTTTTCGTTCAGCATTGCCAGCATGTCGGCCATAGGGGAAGCAATGGAGTAAGCATACGACCAGCAGGCGACAAAATGGAGCGCAGACAAGCCGCAACGCCTGTCAGTCTTGCAGGAATAGCTAGGTGAGCAGATCATGGACGCTGATTTGGCGACTCCTGGGGCGACACTTCTGCTGCTTTTGAGCAATTTCGCCGAGCGCCCGTTTGTCGATGACACCGACTGACCACCTGCCCCTGCCTAGCGAGTATTCGGTGGGAAGGTCGGCTGGCCGCAACGGGCACAAGGCCGTCAACCGCGATACGCGAAAAACGCTAGTCGTTGCTCCGCCCAGTCTGCCCGCATCGCACGGCGGTTCAGGCTCTCAAGCGCCAGCTCGCTTGCATTCCCCGCGACGCAGGCTTCGACGATACAGGGTGCCAGCTGCGACAACCGGCCGATCCGGTCGACGTGTCCGAAATCCATGCCCTCGGCGGCAGCGATCTCTCTCAAAGATCTGACCTTGCCGGTATCGAGCAGATGCTGCCAGTAGTGCGCCAGGCCCAACGCCCTGACGCTCGCCGTATCCTGCGCGTCCTCCTCCGCGCGTCGCGCCGCCACAACCTCCATCCGAAACGCCTCCGGCGACTCGATCGGCGTGATCACCTCCTGCTTCACACCCCGCTTCACCAGCGTCCAGGGAATGAACGCCTCCATGCGTATTCCGCCGGCTGAAGAGTGGGGAGTCCATTGAGCCTGCGCCATCGGTCGCCTCAAACAAGACCACCGCATGGCCCGCTGCCGGTTATAGGGCGCCTTGGGCGATACCTTGCACGTTGTGCTATGCGCGGCCGGTCATTACCTGCGCTGGAAGATCCGGGCAGCGCCGCTCCAGGCTGGGGTGGATCAAGCCCGCTTTTGGCCGTTATGTGGTTACAGGCCTGGATACGGTGCGCGTTCCTTGATACTGCCACAGCCGGATCCAACTCTGCTTCCCCGCTTCTAGGCGGCAGAGCACGCTGCAATCGGCGTGAGAAGGTCGGAAACTGCAGAACATTACCAGGCGCCTACTAGGTCACCCCTGTTGCACCGGTTCTAATGGGCCCCAGAACCCCTTCTTGGCCTTGGCAGGCGAGAATGAATCATGACCTAAACTTAGTCAGACGCATGTCGCCTCAAGAAGCCATTGAGTGTCGCGCAGATGACCACACATTATGACACGCTGAGGGTGCGGTCCGACGCGCCCGCCGAGTTGATCGCTTTAGCATACTGGACACTCCGAAAAAGGTATGACTTAAGCAGGTTCCCCGACAAAAAAGAGGCAGTTCTGCGTATCATAAATGAATTGAATACCGCTTACGCAATCTTATCAGATCCGGAAAGAAGGAAAGACTACGATGCGTTATGTCTATCTGCAAGAAATAAGAGCCCCTCTAAGATTAGTGGCGCATCCGAAAGCTTCAAAATCGATAGCTACGTGGACCGCGCACATGACCCTTTTTCGATCAATAATCAGGATTCGTTAGATGCCATAGAAAGCAGCACTTCTTCGCATCCCTGGCGCCGCTTCTTTGCAAGGCAGCTAGATTATTTTTTCTTAGGTGCAGCCTTTTCTTTAATCATTATCGTTCTTGGGCCGCTAGGAATTTTTTCACAGAGATTAACTATTCTACTATCGATTCCGCTTGTTGCTGCACCAGTCGTCTGCCTTTTCGGAATGTTGATAGAAGGAAACATTTTGGCGCGCTTTGGCACCACCCCAGGCAAAAGACTTTTAGGTCTTCGGCTAGAACGTCTTACGGGGTCAACCGACTACAGCGCACGAGCCAGGGCGGTCTGGGTGAAAGGCATAGGCATGGGCTTGCCGTTTATTTGGATTATACCTGCTGCCGTCGCATACTATAGCCTGAAAAGATATGGGAGAACGAGCTGGGATAATGCGCTCGGCTTTCGCCTTGAGGCAGCCAATTTAGGGACACAGCAAATCGCTTTGGTGACAGTGTTAATTTGCCTTTGCATACTAATGAGAGCCTGCTCATACAGCGAGTCAGTCACGCAGATAAGAAACATGTATTTAACCACTACGGACTTGGAGGGTGTGAATTATAATGGCCACGTCCGCCGATTGTACGCAGACCCAGATGCTTCAGACAAATACCAAATGGCATCACCCAATAAGGCCTCAACCAGTCTGCAAAACATCGCCGTTCCAACGGCTGCGATCGATCAACAAGCCGCACCATATCGAGACTTACCAATAAGCACCAAGAGCCAAGAGATATCCAGCAGCCGCATAGCAGCACTCACGGGTGATACAGCGGCACAAGTGAGGTTGGGCCAGATATATGAAACCGGCGATGGAGTGTCGCAAGACTATGCTGAAGCAGCATACTGGTACCTACGTGCGGCTGAGCAGGGGAATATCTTGGCTCAGAATGCAATCGGTTGGATCTACCTGAATGGCCTCGGCGTTAAACAGGACACATCTGTAGGAATAAATTGGCTAACAACAGCTGCTTCACAGGGCGACGCTCGAGCACAAAATAATCTTGGGTGGATGTACTTAAATGCGCACAGAGTCGCTCAAGACTATGCGCAGGCTATTCATTGGTTTCGGCTTGCCGCTAGGCAAGGAGAGGCTAATGCTCAGAGCAATCTTGGAGTTATTTACGAAGAGGGGCGTGGCGTGAAAAAAAATACAAGCGAAGCCAAGAGATGGTATCAACTCGCTGCTGCCCAGGGGCATCCTAGAGCGAAGTCAAGGTTACGTGCACTTATGGAAGAGAAACCTTAATCTGTTTGGCAGTAACGTTCAGTAAGCGATCTAAATTCTCATAAAATGAGACTTTTTGCGCTATAGATTGGGAGCTTCCAAACAGATGAGATCTCCCGTGGCGATGCATCTCATGACCCATGCCAACAAAGGCGTCTCGGCTGTAGCATGATACGCCACCTCGGAGTGTGTTACCGCACGGCCTGGTTGGCGAAGCATAAACTGCTGCGGGTGATGGTCGAGCGGGAAGAGGCGCGTGTCCTATCTGGGCATGTCGAGATCGATGATCCTGCCTGGGCGACCGGGGCGGGGCTCCGAAAACAAGATCCCCTTTGTGCCCGCGGTGGAAACCAATGCTCAGGGCCATCCGTTGTTCATCAAGCTGAGGCCGACGCCCTTCACCAAGACCGCGTGGGCCGCCTGGTCGGAAGCCTCTTTGAACCCGGATTCTTATGTCGTTTCCGATGGTCTGGGTGCGTTCCGCGGGATCACCGGTAACGTGACTTGCCATCACCGCATCATCGTTGGTTCGGGCCGCGCCGCCGTTCAGCGTGTCGATTTCCATTGAATCAACACAATTCTCGGCAACATTAGGACAGCGATGGCCGTCTCAGGGTTATTTTTCTAACAAATATTTGAAGCCACGGACCTAGCGCCTGCACTGGGTGAGACGTTCCCCCGAGCTTTCGTTGTGATCTCGTCGAAAATTCCTCTAGCATAGGTCAAATCACAGGCAAATATTTCGCGAGACGCGACGGTTATCCCTTCTCCCTTATCATAAGTTATACGAGTAAGCGCACTTTCCATCTCTGCATGAATGGCAAACTCTGTCCGTCCGGCATTAATTTCGAAATAGACAAATCTATCTATACTCCAGTCGCTAATTCCCCCATAAGAGAAGGTCCGCAGTAACTCCGCTCTTTCCTGCGGATGAAACTTGGTATAGCCCACTTTGACATACCCTGTGCTTCGTGAGTGTGCAAGGTACACATGGCCGGCACCAGAGTAGCGCAGTTGATAAGCTATTTTTGAAGTGTCGCACTGGATACAGTGCCCAGCTTTAGTTCTTAGGTGATGCCCAGAATTGCGACATGGCGGCCCGCCAAAATAGAAATACTTTTCAAGTCGCTCCATTGCGGCAAGCCGTTCCTTTTTTGAGAGACCAGCTGCATCTAAGACTAAGGATGGTGAGATATGTTGAGATTTGAGAAAGCCGAGCTCTTCGTTGGTTAGGGTAGCCACGTTTGCGAGTTCCTCGAAGGCGGATATGGAATTCTATCTGGCATGCGCCCGACGGTGAGGGACGGCGAAAGACGTCAGGTCTAGGCTGAAGTCTAGTGTCTTACCTGGAACAGCGTGGGAACAACGAATAGAAAACATCGACCTGCTGTGAGCCATCGCGCTATGACGTTGGAGTTGTGGCAGCGCAAGTCGTTTCCCGTTTAGCGGTTGCGGGGCCTCCTAACGACAGGAGGACGGGCCAAGTACCATCACGCGCTGGCACGAATGCCCCTATTGTCCGAGTCCGCGGTCATGTCACTGGGTCAATTTAGGCGCTTCTCAACGGTCTGTTTGTATAAACGTCGCCCCGCTGAAGACGCCACCTGATGCACCAGCCTGCGAAACGCTCAAGAAGGCCTGAGAGACAGATCTGTGTCGGCGTGGGGAAGCGAAGCTGTTCGCCCGTTCACCGAACAAGTAGCCGCCTAACGACGGGGGCTGTTGAGCAGTTAGGGATGTTGCTCGAGGCGGACCTCCGCGCGGGCGCTGGATACGACCGACGCGAAGAAGGATGGCCCCTCATGAGGGGCTTGCCTGTGATCGGGCTCACAGAGCCGCAGCGCGCTGGGGCGCTGCGCTCGTTCAGAAAGGTCTACGGGCGGGGACTGTGACACCGTTCACGGTCAACCCGATGCGGTTTTTCCATACTATCCAGGGTGTGCCGGACAGTGGCGATCGATTGGGGGGAATCGACCGCCGCCGCTGAGGTGACCCCCGAGCGCTCTCCGGCACACGTCCCAAGCATAGGCAATCGGCGGGCGTGCGGCGTTATTCTGGCTCAGACACGGCGTTGTTTCCGTTCGCCAGGATCGCGTCTACAGTTTTCGGCCCCACCCATGCCAACCGGGCAATCCGGCTGACCTGCGCGAGATCCACGCCTTCGGCCACGGCGATCTCGGTCAGCGACTGGAACCGGCCGGTATCGAGCAAATGCTGCCAGTAGTGCGCAAGTCCGAGCGCCCTCAGTTCCGGCGCGTCCTCTGCCGCCTCCGACTCCCGTCGCGCCGCCACAACCTCCACCCGAAACGCCTCCGGCACCTTAATCGGCGTGATCACCTGCTGCGTCACGCCCCGCTTCACCAGCGTCCAGGGAATGAACGTCTCCAGTTTGACGCTGCCGGCCGGTTGCGGAATCTCATTCGTTCTCGGCCTCCCGGTAATTTGACCATGTCCCTTACGCGGCATCCCGCAGCCCTCACTCAAACCGCGCGAACACGTCGCGCTGCTCGTGCCAATCGTCCGGCAGCCCCTGACGCTTGAGCCACCGCTGCGTCAACGTGCGCAGCTGCTCCCCGGCGAGACAGCGCTCGACCAGTTCCGGCGCCAGGCACGCCAACCGGAGCACATGCGAGACGCTCGGCTTCGTCAGGCCTTCCCGCTCGGCTAACTCGAGGCAGTTCCCGACGCCCCGCGTGTCCAGCAAGAGCAGCCAATAGAGGGCCGGCACGATTGAGGCCAACAGCGCCGCGATGCCGGCAGAGATCTCAGGGTTTCAGAACGGGTTTACTGGTCGCAGTTCATTGGTGTTTCCCGCACAGCGAGCGGAATATGCCATCACCCGCAGCGGTGCCGTCGATGCGTACTAACAGGCGCTCCTGGATGCGTGTACCGCGCTCCTGGATGAGCAGTGTTCCCATGCCACGCTGGCATTCAGCTGGTACCACGGCAACCCCCATTTCCATTATCGTCCCGTCGTCGTGGTCGGTAGCCTCGACAAAGCCAGCGATGGCAGCGCTGTTGTGCATCGGGCCACGCAATACCCTCCAGGAAACGTCAGCGTGCGCCCTATCTGCCGCAAGTAGCGTAGCGGATGCGAACAGCGTCAGGGCTACGAACTCGCGACGTGCTGCTGTGCGTTGTTGGGTGGTAGCGTTCATGGGTGCTTCCCCTGTGATTACTTTGTGCTGTTGAACGGAAGCATAGGAGGAACACAGAGGAACTCCGACCGGACAAAGCGTGACAGATTGCCCCGTCCCGTGTTCCCTTGGACGTCTAGTGAGGTGTGGCTAAAATTCAGGGCATGAACGAAAAGAAGTGGGTCACCGTTAGGCTGACGGATGAAGAACACGCTGACTGCCAGCGGGCTGCAGAACAGGAAGGAAGCCGGTGTCGGCGTGGATACATCGCACAGCCATCAGGGCTGCTAACGGCCAGACGACCGGCAACGGGGGGAACGTGTCAAGCGGCCTATACGCCGCGGATCTCAAGTCGCTCGTCAGCCCTTTGAAGAAGCTGCAAGACGGCTAGGACATCAACATCTCGCCATTACAGAATCATCACACGGAACGTATAGCCATATATACTATTTGCACTGAAAACCGACCTCTAAGTCATCGAAATAATTTATTCAAAACAGTTTACATTGCCTGACTCGGGTCATCCATCGTTGCTGCGGATTATCCTCGCCGAGGCGGAGCGACGCTGCGCTTCTCGCCTCAACCACCCCCGTATCTATCCACGCCAACCGCGTGATCCGGCTGACCTGTCCCAGATCCATGCGTTTGGCCGCCGCGATCTCTCTCAGCGATCCGACCTTGACGGCGTACAGCGGGTGTTGCAATTCGCCACGGGATTGATGTAGCCGCGCCGCCAATCGCGTTCCAAGTATTGCTGCGGAAATTTGGGCCAGTAGTTGTCCGCGTGCGGTGACTCAGAATAGGGTCACGTAGCGGTATTTGTAAGCGGCTGCCTCTCGTCTGAGACTATGTAACCTGCCTCGCGCAGCGCCTTGATGAGTACATTTAGAGGATCTTTCTCTTTGGCGCACACAAAGGCCAGCACGCTGTCATTATGGAGGGTAACTCGAACGGAGAACCCCGGTACTATCTCTACCTGATTGACTGTGCTCCCCTGCAACACATATAGATTACGGTTGAACAAGTTGCGATGAATCGATACACGCTTATCCCGATCTGGGACCACTTTACGTCTCGCGTTCATCGTTTCGAACCCTCTGCGGTTAAAGCTGCCGCCGCAACTCGCCCCCGAGCGCGTTTTGCCATATGCTAGAAGCATAGGAAGCCATCTGTGCTTCGGCGCCAGTCCGCTGGCAGATTCGGCCCTTTCGCCGTATCGAACGGCGGTTCGTCGCAGCCACAAGTCATGAATTCCCCGACCACTCCCGGCGTCACACCCACGCCAACCGCGCAATCCGACTGACCTGCCCGCGATCCATGCCCTCGGCGGCGGCGATCTCTCTCAAAGATCCGAGCTTTCCGGTATCGAGCAGGTGCTGCCAGTGGTGGTCCAGCCCGAGCGCCCTGACGCTCGCCGTATCCTGCGCGTCCTCCTCCGTGCGTCGCGCCTTCACGGCCTCTAGCCAAAGAGCCGCCGCGGGCGAGAGTTTCCGGCGGCAGCCCAAGCCTAGGGCCGTTCGTCCGCCCCCGGGGAAGGCCCACGGCCGAACCGCCAACACGTCGCGGTCCCGGAGCCAAGGCCTTGACAAGGACCCGCAGTGCTTGCATCGTGCCGTCGATAATACGGCCAGCAATCAATAGGTTTGTTGTCCTCAGCGCAGGAGATGGTCCATGACGAGACACGATGCCACGCGTCTTTTCAATCCGTGGTGGGCGAGCAGCACGCCCGTAACGCTGTGGTGGCAGACCTGGCTCAAGGCCACCGAGACGATGATCGCCGCCCCGCAGGTGGTGGCCCATCGAACCGCGCTTATGGCCCAAGTGCGTACTGTCCCCAATCGATCCGATCAGCGTGAACTAACGACGATGAGCGTGGAGAAAGTGGTCGCCTTCTCTCAAGCGGGGATGAATGCGGCCAGCGAGCTCGTGGCCTTTCAGCAGCAGATGGCGAACTCTGCCCTGCGCCAGTGGTGGGTAATGGCCCATCTATGCAACCCGATGACGGCCTTCGCGGTACCCTGGCGTGTCATGAATGCGCCGGTCGAGTTGTTATCCGCCAGCCACCGTGCGCTGTCGATCACGCCGCGGGTCGCCCACGGGGCGGTGAAACCGATCCACGCGAAGGCGACGAGCAACGCGCGGCGGCTGGCAAGGAAGAGGCGCTGAGGGCCGGGTTCGACACGGTTTATACCCCTTACCGAGGTGACTCTCGTTTAGAGAGGGCTACGGTCGGGGACTGTGAATTCGCTCACGGTCAACCCGATGCGAACTTTTCATAATGTTCAGGGTGTGCCGGACAGTAGCGATCGATTGGGGGGAATCGACCGCCGCCGCTGAGGTGACCCCCGAGCGCTCCCCGGCACACGTCCCAAGCATAGGCAATCGGCGCTCTGGCGGCGCTATTCTGGCTCGGCCACGAAGTTGTCACTGTTCGCAAGTATCGCGTCTACTTGCTTTGGCTGCAGCCACGCCAACCGCGCGATCCGGCTGACCTGCGCGAGATCCATGCCCTCGGCTGCGGCAATCTCGGTGAGCGACCCGAACCGGCCGGTATCCAGAAGATGCTGCCAGTAGTTCGCGAGGCGGAAGGCACTAACCCGCCCCCCGTCAATCTGCTCACCAAGGGCGTATGGGAAAGCTGCCGTTGGTGAAAAGCCGGTTTTCGGCAAGAGCGAGCATACGCTGTGACCAAGATCCTCTCGTCTAGGGCCGACGCGAATTTGACGGCTAACGGAGTGCTGCCGACGTTTGAATGACCGCCCTCATCCTCGGCCGAACGGCCGGCCCTGGCCGACAGCGGGAGTAGCCGGGCGGCTCATGTCGACCCAAAGCGGTCCGTCGCCAAGGCTAACATCGGATGACCCGTTTCAGACTGAACCGGCCACACGGAATCACAAGCTAGCCGCCCATTCCGCGGCCAAAAGGGCCGTTTACGCTCGCTAGTCAACTGCGGCCGTGCAGCCGCTTAATGTATCGGGTCCAATGTCCGTAGGGAGTATGCCATCGTAGCACCGGACTCGGTCCTCAACCGCAAACTCATGGGACTAGGCTGAGCCGCGCTAACTCAGTTTCCCCGAAAAAACCTGTCACAACCGTCACCGCCCCCCTTTGACGTAACGTCCCTTCCGAAGCCTTTGCTTTCATTGAAATCATAAATCCGCCATGGTTGACGTTCGCATTTAGTCCGGCCTCGCTTCCCTGATCGTGATGGCCAACCGCGACCTCCAACAGGGCTCCGCCACTTACCGCTTATAGCTTTAAGGGCCCGTAGAGCGTGAGCGGACTCCTTGGCTATTTCCACCCTCTGAGCTGAAGTCGAGGGAAAGGTTGGCCGAAATCGAGGGCACTCTGTCATTGTGGAAAGACTCGGGAAGGCACAACCTGGGATCCAGCCCAATACGCCGGGTCTGCGGGAGCCAAGCCAGACTCGCTCGGCGTACTGACGAAAATGACCATGCCGTGTGAGGACTACGCCGTGAGCCAACATGCCATCCCACCAGGTCAAGCGTCGAAACCAACGATTAGATCCATAGGCATCGTCGCGTTCGACGGCGTGGAAATCCTCGATCTGGCCGGACCGATGGAAGGATTCGCCCTGACCAACTTCGGTTTTCAACGCTCCGGCATCGCCAATGAGGCCGTCTATCCGATCAGAATCATCGCCAAAAAGACGGGGCCGGTCACGGCGTCGTGTGGCCTTCGGATTTATGCCGACTGCGCCTACGATGAGTTCACGGATGAGATCGACACCTTGTTGATCCCAGGCGCCCCGGATGTGGCATATGTGCTGTCCGACCCGTCGTTGCGGGCATGGGTTTGCAGCATGTCCGGCTGCGTGAGGCGACTGGTCTCGGTTTGCACCGGCGCCTTCCTGTTGGCCGAAGCCGGTCTCCTTGACGGGCGGCGAGCGACCACCCATTGGGCTTATTGCGAGCGCTTGGCCGCAGATTATCCCAGGGTCGCGGTCGAACCCGATCGCATTTTTTTGCGGGACGGTCCGATCTCCACTTCGGGCGGCATCACGTCAGGCATTGATCTGACGTTGGCCCTGGTCGAGGAAGATTGGGGCCGAGAGCAGGCTTTGCTGCTGGCGCGTTACATGGTCGTCTTCCTCCAACGACCGGGTGGCCAGTCGCAGTTCAGCGGCTACCTGGTCAGCGATGCGACGGCTCATGGCGACGTGCGGGCACTGCAAATGTGGATCATGGAGCATCCCGCCGAAGATCTCTGCAACGACCTGCTTGCCGAACGGATGGCGATGAGTCCCCGCAACTTTGCGCGCATCTTCCAGACGGAGACCGGCATGACGCCGGCCAAGTTCGTCGAAAAGGCCCGGATCGACGCGGCACGCCATTTTCTCGGTATGACCAACGATCGAATCGAAACCGTTGCCGTCATGGCAGGCTTCGGCGATGCCGAACGGATGCGGAGGTCATTCATCCGCAACCTGGGCATCAATCCCCAGGACTACCGCTCGCGATTCGGCCGGAATGAGGCGGAAGCGACACCGACGGTGACCGGCAGGCACGCCGCGACACTCAAGGCCTCGGTCAATTCATTTTGAAGGCCTGACCCGCGCAGCGAAGCATCCAGGAAGAGGCGTCGAAGCGTTCACATCGGTCAGCGACAGGGAGGGCAATCGACGATAACCCGGCGCAACAGTCCAAAGGACTCTGCACCGGTTCAGGGGGTCCGCATCGGGCTCGGACCACCGTTAGCTCACACTGACAGCAGGGGGGTTTGCCATGTTTCCATTCAGCGAAGATGTGCGAGTGGTCGAGCACGCCAGTGTCGTGGTCCATCGGCGCCCTGAAGCGGTCTTCCGCTTCATCGGGGACCAGTTCTTCGCGAACTACCCGCGCTGGTCGGCAGAAGTTCAGGAACTGAAACAGATCAGCCCGGGCCCCGTGCGGGTGGGGACGCGCGCACGGCAGGTCCGCATCGATCTGGGTCACCGCTCCGAATCGGTTTTTGCGGTCACGGTGTTCGAACCCGGTCGCCGCATCTGCTTCGAGGGTGTGTCCTGCCCCTATCGCTGTGACTACCTGATCGAAGAGGCTTCCTCGGACGGGTTGGCGACCCTGCTCTCCTTTACCTTCGAGTTGAAGAAGCTGGAGCTGTACCTGAGACCCTTCTCAGCCTTGATTCACCGCGCCATCCTGGAGGGAGTCGGGCGGACCGTGGGTACTTTGAAGTTTTTGATCGAGGCGGAGGACGATCCTCCGCACCTGATGATGGCGCCTGCTACCAAGGCCATCGGGAGAACCGGGCCGGTCATGCATGCGTAGCGGACTCGGCGTCACAACGGGAGAATCGTAATGAGCGCACAGCTAATCGACGGGAATCGCATTCGAGCCAAGATCCTTCGGCAAATCGAACGCGACGTGGCCAGCCTGAAGGAAAGAAAGCAAGGGGTCCCTGGACTGGCGATCATTCACGTCGGCGATGACCCGGCCAGCATCGCTTACGCGCGCCAAAAAGAACAGGCGGCGCACAGTTTGGGCTATGCCTATCGCGAACATCCTTTCGAGCCCACCGTGACCGAACGCGAGTTGCGGGCGCGGATCAGTGAGCTGAACCGGGATCCGGCCATCCACGGGATTTTGCTGCAGTTGCCGCTCCCGGCCCATTTGAATGCCGATGCATTGGCCGCGGTGATCGATCCGGACAAGGACGTCGAGGGCCGCCATCCGGTGAATGCGGGACGGCTGTTCCAGGGCCTCGCCGGCCTGCGCCCCTGCACGCCACTAGGGGTCATGCGGCTACTTGACGACATTGGCTTCGAACTGGCCGGCAAGCGAGCGGTGATCGTCGGCCGCAGCAACATCGTCGGCAAGCCCATGGCGATGTTGCTGCTGGCTGCCCATGCGACCGCGACGATCTGCCACCGCCGGAGCGATGTGCCCGCAGCCGTCAGCCAGGCCGATCTGGTCGTCGCGGCTGTCGGGGCGCCACGGGCCATAAAAGGGGCGTGGATCAAACACGGTGCCGTGGTGATCGATGTCGGCATCCACCGTATCGACGGCGAGCTGGTTGGTGATGTGGAGTTCGAAGCAGCCGCTAAACGCGCGTCGTTCATCACGCCGGTGCCGGGCGGCGTGGGCGCCGTCACGGTCGCAATGTTGATGCACAACACATTCCTGGCCTGGGCGAATCGGCAATCCAGCGGTTCGGAGCCAGCCCTTGCTTCCTGGACTGAAGCCGGCCCATGGCCCACGCGACCAGCCAGTCCGCCTCTCGCGTTACCCATTCCAGGGGTTGCTGCCGTCGTCGTGGCTTAGTTCATCGCCCCCGGCCACAACACCACAACAATAAATTCAAAGGAGTTCAGATCATGCGCATCCTATTACTCTCGAGCGCCTACAACAGCCTGACGCAACATGCCCATATCGAACTGAAGGCCCTGGGGCATACCCTGGGGGTGGCGGTCGGCACGACCGGCGATGCCATGCGGGACGCCGTACGTCAGTTTCAGCCCGAGTTGGTGCTCTGCCCGATGCTGGCCCAAGTGATTCCCCGTGACATCTGGGAACAGCACACCTGCATTATCCTGCATCCCGGGATCGTCGGGGATCGTGGCGCCAACTCGCTCGACTGGGCGATCCTGAACGAAGAGCAGGAATGGGGTGTCACCGCGGTCCAGGCGGCCGAGCACGTCGATTCAGGCCCTATCTGGGCCACCTACGAATTCAAAATGCGGACGGCCAGCAAGAGTAGCCTGTACCGGGACGAGGTGACGCGCGCGGCGGTCAAGGCCATGCTGGTCGCGGTCCGGCGCTTCGAAAGTGGACTGTTCGTGCCGGCACCGCTGGACTACTCCCGCCCGAATGTGCGGGGCCGCTATCGTCCGTTAGTGAAAGCCGGGGCACGGCAGATCGACTGGACCAGCGATCCGGTCGAAACCATTCTGCGGAAGATCCGCTCCGGCGACGGTGCACCGGGGGTACTGGATGAAATCGGCGGCCTTCCGGTCTATCTGTATGGCGCGCACGAAGAAGGCACGCTGGTCGAAAAGCCGGGTGAGATCATCGCACAGCGCCACGGCGCCGTCTGTCGGGCGGCGGTCGACGGTGCGGTCTGGATCTCACACCTGAAGCAAAAGGGCGCACGTCCGGACGAGTATTTCAAGTTACCCGCTGCGATGGTCTTGGCCAAACAGTTGACGGAAGTTCCTGAAATTCCGGTGCCTATCCACGCCGAAACCCGCAGCGCGACCTTCCGCGACATCTGGTACGAAGAGCGCAACGAGGTCGGCTACGTCAACTTCCGTTTCTACAATGGTGCGATGGGGACCGACCACTGTCGGCGTCTGGACGAGGCCGTGCGGTACGCGCGGCAACGCCCCACCAAAGTCATCGTGCTATTTGGCGGTCAGGATTTCTGGTCCAATGGGGTTCATCTGAACCTGATCGAAGCCGCGCACGACCCCGCAGAAGAGTCATGGGCGAACATCCAGGCGATGGACGACTTCGTACTGAGTCTGCTGACCACAACGGATCATCTCACGATCGCGGCGATGTACGGCAGTGCCGGTGCCGGTGGGGTCATGATGGCCCTGGGCGCGGACCGGGTCTTGGCGCGTGAAGGGATCGTCTTGAACCCACATTACCGGGGCATGGGCGGTTTGTATGGCTCGGAATACTGGACCTATTCGCTGCCGAAGCGGGTCGGCGTCGCCGTTGCGGAACAATTGACGGAGCAGTGTCTGCCCATCAGCGTGCACGAGGCCAAGTCGATCGGGCTGATCGACGACATTGTCATTCAGGACGATCTCGGGAACGGCAGTTTTGGCCGTTTCCAGGATCAAATCGTCCGTATTGCCGAAAACCTGGCATGCAGCACAGATGTGGAGGCCCATCTCAGCCGGAAGCGAGCAGAGCGCGAGGCCGATGAGTCGGTCAAGCCGCTGGAACAATACCGGCTCGAGGAACTGGCGGAAATGAACCGCAACTTCTGGGGTCCGGACCCGAGCTACCATCTGGCGCGGTCTGCCTTCGTCCGCAAGCAGCCGCGTCCTGGGCACCTGAAATGCGCCGTCGCCCTCGAAACCGTTTGCGGGAATCCCCATTGCGACGAAGCCAAGCGGCGGGCCACCAACCGCTGCGCGGTTGCGTCTCGCGGTTGGGCTCAGCATCGGCCGGCGGCCTGACCTCCCGACAAGCGCGGGTTTGCCATCTGCCTCCGGCCATCGGCTCCAAGCCACTCGCGATGAATCGTCGTAACACGCTCTCAAACACTTGGGTGAAGTGCGGCGTCGATCGCTGAGGCCGAGAAGCGTTAGCTCAGAACGTGCACGTGTGAGGCGGCTAACGGGGTGCTGCGGTCGTTTGAATGCCCCGCGTCCTCTTTCGCCGAACGACCGGACCTGGCCGACAGCGGGAGTAGTCGTGGGGGGCTCTTGTCGAGACCCAATCCTGTCGGTCGAGATGCCTGACATCGGATTGCACATTTCACACTGAAGCGGTTATTCGTTCCAGCTAAGGGATGGACCAGTCTTCGGCCGGAAGTTGGTTGAACCAGGAATTGCCGTTCAGTCAGCGTTGTGAATTGCCAGGAGACTCGCATTTTTAGGGGGGCCTGAGCCTGTTCAGATCCGTACTTGCCAATAGGCGTTTAAGTGAATATGGCAGGAATCGAGGCCATCTTGTCTTTGCCAACAATCCTCACCGATATCAAGATATGGGCGGGTGACTCAACTTCACCTCGGTCGATAGCAACCCATATTGCATTGACAGATCGCACTAGTGCTATCGTGTTTGGCAGCCACGTTGAACTGAATAAACTTTCACATGAGCGATTCCACCGTTTCCCATAAGCTAGCCGGCGAGATGAAGGTGCGGCGGATTGTCTTCGTAGCGTTCGACGGAATGGAAATCATCGACCTCACTGGGCCCATGGATGTGTTCGCCTATGCCGATCAGGGTTTGCGACTCATGGGCTTGAGCCAGGAAGCCGTCTATCCGACGCAGGTGCTCGCGAAGCAGCCCGGTCCGGTCTTAACGGGATGCGGCCTTCGCATTCTTGCAGATGGCGCCTATGGCGAGATCCGAGATGACGTCGATACCTTGATCATTCTGGGCACGCCGAACGTTAAAGCCCTGTTCGCCGATCCCTCGCTGCAGGAGTGGGTCCACGCGATGTCAACCCGAGTACGGCGGCTCGTCGCCATCTGCACGGGTACCTTCCTTCTGGCAAAAATCGGTCTTCTTAACGGTCGCGGTGCAACAACCCATTGGGCTTACTGTGACCGACTGGTCAGCGATTATCCTCAGGTTTCCGTTGAACGCGACCGCATCTTTCTCCGCGATGGACCAATTTCAACTTCTGGGGGCGTAACAGCAGGTATCGACCTAGCTTTATCGCTGGTTGAGGAGGATTGGGGCCAAGAGCACGCGTTATGGGTGGCGCGCTTCATGGTGATGTTCATGAAGCGGCCGGGAGGGCAATCCCAGTTCAGCGGCTATCTCATCAGCGAATCAACAAAAAACACAGACTTGCGACAATTGCAGAGGTGGATCATGGACCATCCCTCGGAAGACCTCAGTGTGGAGGCCCTTGCCGCGCGCGTAGCCATGAGTGCCCGCAATTTTGCGCGTGTCTTCCAGGCGGAAACCGGCATGACACCGGCCAAATTCGTCGAGAAAGCGCGGGTTGATGCCGCCCGACATCTAATGGGCGTCACCGACGAACGTATCGAACAAGTGGCGGTCACGGCAGGGTTTGGCGACTCGGAGCGGATGCGGCGGGCATTTATCCGTCATCTGGGAATTAGCCCGAATGACTATCGCTCTCGCTTTGGTCTCCCGAGGGTGAAGCCGACTCCGGTTATTACGCAGCATCGCGAGGCGACAAGACAAGCAGTGCTAAACGCATTCTGAGCTCGCGATTAGCATTCCACTACATTTGACTGGTGCCTGGGTATTGCTGCCACTCGAATGTCCCGCATCGTTCGATTTCGAGCGACTGGAACTGGCCGGGACCAAGCGTAACGGAATGGCTCTTGGCGAACCAATTCGGACCTCACAGAGACCGCTCGGTGATTCGCATTTCATAGACGGACTGACGCGGCTTCGACCTTCACGCGCTCGTCGTGCACCACTCGTCGTTTCAGCCCGACCGCCAAATCCTCACGCGGTAACGGAAACAGCGCTGTCTGCAGTAGCGCGAGAAGTTGCGAAAGCCGCAGCGGCACCGTAGCTGTCATCGTGGGTATCGAAATGAACGTTGTCGAAGACCTTCATTTTCTTGGCGTCCGCTCACGATACCCGCACCGCTCCTGCGCTCCGAGGCCAAAGTCCCGCATTCCACCGCCTTCTGCAATTCCCTCGGGAATATGATTATTGATCCTGTATCAGATCGACCCCTACGGTTAAAGCATTAAGACCGTCACGCGTCATACAATGGACCCACACTCCGTAATCCTTTTTGCCGAGTCCCGATTTATCAAGCAGCACATAATACTCTCCGGGGCCGCCACGCAGATTGATGGCAGGACTGCTGTGACCTAAGTCTTCTCCGTCTTTGGCCACCGGATCAGTAGCACTGTTGGCTCGATTGCCCTTGAACAACTGTGCATTCAATTTCGGACTCTGTTTTGGACCATAATCCGTCACGTAAAGATTGAGGTGGTTTGTGTCACTATCACAGGTGATTTTCCACATATCGGTGGCCCGTTTCTTGGGTCCGAGATGACCGGGCAAAGAAAATTCGGCGAGAACGTTATCTATAGGGACCATTACCACTAAAAAGAGCACGACCATGGCGGTCGATTTAAAGGGTTGGTTCGTTTTCATCGGCGGTCTCCTCGTAGCAACAATGGCACTGAAAGACAAGCATTGGAATGGGCGCTGCCGCCCCATTTGGAATCGAGGACGCGATTGTCTGCCCCATCCCCCAGGCAACCACTTTAATGCCTTTCCTGGCATTAACAAGGCGGCCTTGGTAGTGGTACTGGAGGAGTCTAGGGCCCGCGCCTCAAGGTCACACACGGCCGTTTTGCGATGACACTTCCAGAGGATTCAAGAGGCCGTCAAGAGGTAACCGGACTTAGCCGGCTTCCTCCCGCAGTGCCAGTTGACCGAGATTCTGCAAAAGCGGGGCATTCTCGCAGGCCAGGTAACGCGCGCGCCGCTCCTCGTCCAAGTTGACGTGATGATGCCAAGCCCAGACCGGGATATACACGGCATCGCCCGCCTGCCATTCCACGCGCTTGTCCTCGACCAAGGTATAGCCGCGCCCCTCCAAGACATACAGCAGGGTTTCATAGGTATGCCGGTGGCGATTCGAGGAACCGCCCGGAACTAACTCTCCCAGGGTCATGGCGATGGTCTGCGACGGCAGGTCGACGAAGTACACCGGATGTCTGCGCGTCTCCGAGTAGAGCTCCTGAACACCCCGACCCTCGACATTTCTGTGGATGAGTTTATCGGGAAGCGTGACGGGAACGGTCGGGGGCGTTTTGTCGAAATCGGCAGAATGAAAGCGCTCGTGTGACATGCAGCTGATCCTATGTGGTGGAATAGCAGAATCTCAATGCACGGACAGGGCTTCAAAAAATCGAACCCGCGCTAGCAGGGCTCGTTCCGCGCCATAAAGTAGATCGTGGCAGGCCGCGGGATTGTTCGCCAGTTCTCGGGCGATGATGTCTTGCATGGTGGCGGCATGCTCGTCGTCGCACTGCATGTGGAGGGTGAAAAACTTGAAGTTTTCCCGCGATTCACCCAGTGCCAGAAAACCGTCGACGATCATGGCATACATTCGCGGCACGATTGCTTCCGCGCCGAGACACAGAGCGCCGAGGCCCACCATGAACTTCGGGGACCGGCAGCACCCCAGCATCGTCCCGGCCAACGCCTGGGTCGCTGGGTAGGGGGGCTGGTCGCCATCCAACCCAAGGTGCCGCATCATGTCCAGGTACAGCACCGTGTGCGGTACCGAGCCGGCATCGCCCAGACCCATTTCGTCGAACAGGTTGCCCATCAAGTCCCGCCGATCGTCGTCGTTGGGGATGTTCGCGACCAGCGCTGCCAGATAGCGCGTGAATTGGCGGGAATACCAGCGATGCTGCTGAAGAAAGGCGATGAGTTCCAGGCGAGTGATCGAACCTGAGCGGCACCGGCTCAGGAAGTCGGTTTGAAATAGGCGGTCCAACGCTTTCTCAACGCGCGGCGAGGCCTGGTTGGAGAGTACAGCTGCGCCGAGGGTGGCTTTCGGGGGACCAGAATGCAGTTGCATGGTTGAACCCTCTCAATCGTTGGAAACGGGTAATCGAAGCGGATGCATGCGCCGTGCCTGAATCACCGTGAGCTTATGGCGCCAAACCATCCGCCTGCAATGACAAAAACCCCGCCTTTTCGGACATCCTGCGCTAAGTGCACGGGTGCATGCCGTGGCCCGATCGCCCTGCTGGGTCGCGACTGGTTGTTGGACCACCGCAGGTCGGTCTTGCTGGGCCTCTCGCAATCACAGATTGAGGTCCGATACGGCGCCTTGGTCCGCTACTGGGCCTGTGTGACGCAGGAGACTCATAGATCGGGCCGGTCTTGGGTATCAGTGAAAAATTGGCGGCGCTTTCGGTGGTTCCTTACTTGACAAGACGGGCGCAGGAAGCGCTTGAAACTCTTGTACCTGAAGTAGGCCCTCAGGAAAGCAGCGACCACCGGGGTGGTGGTCGCACTTACGTGACCTTGAGCGACGCGGCTTACGCACCGTGCGGACTTGGCTGACGCTGAACCCGGCTGTCCGCTGTGACCGAAGAGTTCTCGCCCAACGCGAGAGCGCGTGTGACCGCTAGCTGAGTGCTGCGGTCATCTGAATGTCTTTCTACATTGGCGGCCGAACGGCCGGACCTGGCCGGGTCCGGCCTTATGTTCATCCACCGCAAAGCTGACACTTGTTGGCTACACATGGTCGGAATGCCTCCGGTGACTCCAAACGCTCGCCGCTGCTGCCCTAACGCCGCATTGAGTTTGGGACGGCTCCGTTGAGTACATCATGCGCCACCGCGGTCTGACCGAAGAAAACGGCTACAGCGCCCATTTTTGAGGGCGAGCGAAAAAATTAACCTTTCAGTTCGACGGTAGCGCCACGCAATGACAGTGGCTGGGGCGAAGCGATGGACCTCGGGACACGCTCCTCAGTGCGCCTCTCAGTAGCTTATGAGACCATCCTGTTTCACAGGATCGTCGAGGTCGATGAAACTTGGGTTGTCTCGAGCCTTAGGGCCTTCATTCCAGCACCACGCTCAAGACAGCGGGAACCAACGGCCTGATCGCGGCCAGATGCACACATGTGGGCAGGTGGCGCGTTCAGGCCATGTCCTTATTCGGCCAGGAGCAGACTTTCGATTCTTTCGGCCAATGACGATAAAATACTTTCTACGGTACTTGTGTGCACCAAGGGTAGTAACGGTGGAAAAAAACGTTTTTCTTTCAGTATAATGGGCTATTCAATAGGCCAAAGCGATGATATTGAATTGATTTAATATGTTTAGATAATCCCGAATAACGGGAGCTGAAATAACATGACAAGAATCCTCCTATTTGGTGCTACAGGCCAGGTTGGAAAAGAGTTGCTTTCCTATACATTGGAAAACCAGGATGTTTCAAAAGTGGTCGCCCCAACTCGGCGACATCTACCCGAACATCCCAAACTCGAAAACCCCATTGTCGATTTCGATCAATTACCGATGGATGCGCCATGGTGGCAGGTTGACGTTGTTCTCTGTGCCCTGGGTACAACCCTCAGGCAGGCAAAATCACGAGACGGGTTCTACCGGGTAGACCACGACTATGTCGTGACCGCGGCTCGATTGGCGCGTCAGGCCGGTACACAGGTCTTCGGTCTTGTCTCGTCTCTGGGTGCTGATCACTCTTCGAGGTTCTTCTACTTCCAGTCTAAGGGCGAGACCGAGCGGGATATCATGGCGTTGGCATTCCCGTCCCTCGTCGTGATCAGGCCTTCATTATTGATAGGCGGCCCCAGGGCAAATGGCCGCCCGCTGGAAGCAGCAGGGCTGTTCATCGGAAAGCACTTGGCATCTTTGATGCCCCGCCGTTACCGGGCAGTATCAACCAAAGCCGTTGCCAGAACCTTGCTTGAAGCGTGTGTGTATGCTCAACCAGGTTTGAAAATCATCGAGTCGGAATTCATCCGCGGCTGAAAATTTGATTACCTCGTCAAGCCCTGGATAGCTTATATGAATATCAAGAAAGCTTTTCTGACTGTCGCCTTCGCTCTAGTCTCGACTATCGCCCTGCTTTATGGCGTGAGCCCTCAATGGTTCGGGAAAACATTCCTCGGCATTTCGCAAATGGACCCAAATATCGCCCATATCTTGCGAGCGGTCATGGGTCTTTACCTAGCACTAGGTCTTTTTTGGTTGTATGCAGCATTTCACACCCCCTTTCGAAATGTTGGGGTGCTGACCACGGCAATTTTTTCTGGCGGATTGGTCGCGGGCAGAATCCTGAGCTTATTAAATGAGGGGCAACCCGCTCCGCTGCTGATCTTTTATGTCCTCGCTGAGCTGACACTAGCGCCTTTGGCGTACTGGATCTACAAGATCGAGGATTGATGTCGGCCTCCGACTGTCGGCTGTGAGTCGGAGTTCACCGTCGACAGATCAGAAAGCTGCCGTTCTATTCCACCGACGCCCGTAGGGCAGCAATGCATCACACTGCTGACTCACCCGGGCCGGAAGTCGAACGTCAGCACGGGCCGAGATGCTCTCGTCCAGCACGAGCGCACATCTGACCGCTAACTGAGTGCTGCGGTCGTTCGAATGACCTGGCTCATCGGCGGCCGAGCGGCCGGAGTTGGCCGATTGCTGTCGTCGACGCAGCCCCCCTCAAAGCCGGAGACCAGGCTAAAGCAGTCTTTGTACTAACGGTGCCGGTCACCGTTCCGGTCGGGAGTTCGTGCAGAAATCTTCCAAGTCTCTTCAAAGGTGCAAGGCTCTTTGCCCGCGTCGGACGAAAAACGCAAGATCAACTCGGGAGGCGCGATTTTGTGATACGTTCCGTATTTGCCCGTCCCCTATTTGCCGTCAGCACGACAACGAAGCAATCCGTCGACTCATAGTCGATGCGGTGTTCTACAGGTAATTCGAAAGAAGGGTATCACCTGTGGATGACGTTAAGGGTTCTCTCGACGTAGGTTCTTAATTCCCGAGGGTCAGGATCGTCCGCGCCGGCGTGGTGGAAGTCTTTGCTGTAGCCGTTGATGGCGGCCAGCTCATCGCAGAGACGCCAGCAGCTGTGGAGCGGAGTTCCCGCCTCGGCGTCACGGATTTTCCCGATCATGTCGCCAAGCCAGTCGTTTTCCGCCCAAGCAGCGGGGAACTTGAGCCGGAGATAATCTTCGAGGATCACGCGGAGGGTGTCGGCGATGACGCGAAGCTGATCGAGATGAGCCTCCGGGGTGCCCAAAAAGGCCGCGAGTCGATGGTAGTTTCTCTGGTAGGCCTGGTCGGGAGGCAACGGGAGCTGACCGGGTTCCAGTTCAACGCGATCGCCAAAGGGCTTCAGCACAAACGTTCGAGGTCGATTGTCGACGGCTCGCGCGAACTCGAGATCGTGAGAGAGAACGAAGCACTGACGGGCGGTCTGCGCGATTGCCGAGATTCTCTCCAAAGTGCAGCGGCGACGACTCCGGTCTTGATTGTGGTAAGGATCGTCAAAGACCACAACACTATCTGCGAGGTCGGGATCTTGTTCGACCGTGGCCAGGAAGAAGGCCAGGGCGAGTGCGCTGCGGTCACCGCCACTGAGGGTGTTGGCGAGTGATGGACGACCCGGGTCGGCAGCGTCAGCTGGAGTTGAGGCGACCTTGGTGCCGAGGATCTCGATGGCGAGCTGACCCGAAGGCTGCCCTCCGCCAAAGGTGACGTAGTTGCCGTTGTTCGCGCCGCAAACGATACGGAAGTCGACCCCAAAGAGGTTGAGGAGCTCGTTGATTCGTGTGCCGTAGACTTCGAATAGCCGGTTAGTCTGCTCCCGCAACGCGTTGTTGGCGGTCTGCTTGGCGTCCTGAGCGGTCAGTTTGTCCCGGGTAGCTATATCAAAGGCGGTGTAGGCCTCGATGACCTCTTGCTCGTGTCGCTTTTTGCTGAGTTCGAGGTCATTGAGTGTGGTTTGCAGAGGTGCGACGTCGATGGTGGCTGCGTCGGTCTTTTTCTGGGTGAGCGTTTCGTTGATTGCAGCCAGTCCTTCGTTGTAGGTGTTGAGTTCGGTCGTCAGGGAGCCCCATTCGTCCAGTGCTTGTTGCTCTTCCGGGGTGAGCGCGGTGGCTTGGCCGGGTGATGCCTGTTTGCGATCAAGTGCCGTGGTGATGGCGCTGTGCGCACCTTCAAGGATCTGGAGGACAAATGCTTCATTCCGAATCGTGGGGAGGCTGAACTCGTAAGCCGCGGCATCCGCCCACCAGGTGCGTTCTGTCTGGTGGGCCGCAAGGGACTGACGGAGGTGCGTGCGTGCGGTGGGGCCGAAGGCGTGATCGGTCGCATTTCGGGCGTTCGTCCTCAGGCGCTCGTGCTTCTTAAGTTCGCCGGAGAAGAAAGCCTGGTAAGCATGGAGGAGGTCGAGCCCAGTCATGTCCTGCCCGCAATGAGGGCAGGCCGAAGTGGTCTGGGCGCGGTGGCCCTTCCCGATCCATTCGATCGTCAGCCCGTGGGAGGTAGCTGTGAGATGGTCTTTGATCTTCTGTTCGGCAGCCAGTGCCGCGTCGTCGAGGGTGGTCGCGAGGACTTCCGCGAGGTTGGTTGTGAACTCGGCGACGGCAACGGGTTCGAGGGCCGGCCTTTGGCGGATGGCGTCGGCTTTGTTTTTTGTTTGTGTCGCCGTGTTCAGCGCATCGGCTGCGGTGGCAATCGCCTGTTCGGCGTTGTCAGCTTCTGCAATTCCGCGGAAACTCTCGATGCTCTGGCCCTGAGGAATCAGGCGCGTGAGGGCGGCGTTTGCCTGATTAAACTTGATGTTGGCCGCTTTGGCATTCTGATCGGCGGTATCCAGGGCTTGCTGAAGGGCGATTGCTCTGGCCCCGATGACCAAGCCATAGAGATTCCTTCGCTGATCAACGTTGATGTGGTGTCCGACGTAGACGTTTTCGGCGACGAAGCGTTCGTCATAGACGTGAATCTTCGGACTGGCTTCGGCGTTTTGCCACGCGCCGCCCTGAAAGCGAACGGTTTCCGGTCGATTGGCGCCAGCGACGACGACAACAACCTCAGGGGAGTCTGTCGCATCGAGGCGCTTACGCCCGAGGATGTAAGACGCCTCACCTGTTGTCATAGAGCGGAGCACGTCACAGAGCGTGCTTTTGCCCGAGGCATTGTGTGCGTAAATGACGTTTAGCTCTGTGAAATCGCCATCGGCACCGACACGGCAGGTGAGGTTGGTGAAACGACCGGTTCGCTTGAGGATGTTGATGCGTTTGATCATACGACAAGTTTTTCCGATTCCGCGAGAACTACGGCGTCAATGAGCACGAAGGGGGTCTCTCGCCCGCCGGGGACATTGGGGGTCACAGCGGCGAGGTCGTAGGACTTGATGGTGAGGCGGTCGCAGCCTTTCATCTGAGTGTAGAGGAGCTCGGAGCGGACGTCGCGCAGGCAGATGAGATACTCGAGGGGTTTGATGTCGGTGGCGGTGGCGACCATGTCGACGGTGACACGGATAGGAAATTCAAGCGACTCCGCGCATCCAAGGCGGCGTCAGGGCGAGAGGCTAGCGAGAGCCAGAGGGCTGGTCAAGGCTCAAACGAGAGCGGTGCTTACCTCTCTAAAGTGTCGGAACGCGCTTCGGGCGAGGGTTGCACCGTCTGCTGCGAAAGACGGCGGTTACCGCAGGACGCGCTGATCAAACTCGACTTCCGGCTCGGGCTGTTGGAGGAGGTCCCAATCCGACCTCGATTCGGGAGAATCGGCCCAATGGCGGGCGGGATCCACCGCGTCAGTGAAGAACCTGATGATGCTATTTGTTTCCGCTCTGGGTTTCATAGCCGCCAACGTTACTCGAAGAGCCGATGTCTCCTTTGGGTCGAGAGCGCACCGTGGCCAGGTCATAAAGCTGCCGTTCTGGATGAACGAGGGTCGAACGGCAGCAACGCGTCGAGTTGTGCCTTAGAGGATGTGTCAGACGAACTTCGGCACAGTACGAAGACCGGTCTGATAGCAAGGGGGTTCGGGTGGCCGGTTAATGCTGGAAGCGGCCTTCAGGCGCGCGACGAATTGAACCACTGGCGGGCGCCGTATGGCCATGAGCGCCGCCCCAGCAGTGACGGGTTGGGCGATGTTTGCTGATCGCCTGCGTAGGACGAGATCGAGGTAGCGCGGAGACGTGCTGCTGGACCAGCCGTCCTACAGCGCAGGATCAGATGCCGGGGTACCCTGATGGCCGATGGTGCGTGATTGACTGACGAACGCTCACCAGACCCTCCGCGGTGATCTCGAACTGTTGAATGGCGCCAATGTCGACGAGATCCTGCAGTGCGGTCTGCAGGCGGGATTTGAAGTCCCGCAGTTGCTGTGCACCACTGCCAGACCAACGGTGCAGCGTGGTGACCTTGATTGGATAGGGGGCGGTGTGACTCCCCAGGTAGCCATGCAGCCAGAGGGCCAGCGGCTTGCGGCGCAGGGCTTGGCGTTGCCCCCATTCGAGGTGGGTGTAGCCGCTGGCGAAAAGTCGGCACATCTCCTCGGTGGGTTCGACCACGTACATTTGGGTGTCCTCGTCCCGATAGTACCGGAGCAGATGGTCGCCGAAGGTATGGCGGCTCTTGAACGTCACCTCGACCAGCGCACCCCCGAGCCGTGCCAGGGAGTCGGCCAGCCAGGCGTATTGGCTGTTCCCAGTGCCCCGCCCCAGGGCGCGCAATAACTTCCGTGCCTGGAACGCGATCGGAAACCCCGGCAATTGGTTCCGCGCCAGATGGAGGATCTGCAGCCAGACGTCGAGATCGGATTGGTCCAACTGGACGCCTTGCAAACGGATTTCGATATCGCTGGTGGAAGCGAGCAGCGTGCGCTTCTTGAACACGCGTCGTTGACGGCCCTGGACACCGGCGAACAGCGCTGAGCGCAGCAACGCATTGGGCGCACTGCAGACGCTGTCCGGCCATTTTGGGATCGCCAGAGGACGGGCACGTTCGCTTCTGGACTCACTCAGGCGTTGGAGCCGACGCGTGAGTGCATCGGTTTCCGCCGCGGTCTGATCGCTCGGTGGCCTGTCTGAGGAAGCCCCTCCCCCAGGGGACCCGGTGTTGGCTGAGTACGCAGAGTTAAAAGGTTGTTCGTCCATAAGGCCGGAGCCGGCGTAATTGTTTCGAGGCCAGCGTACGGCGCTCGGCGACTTTGCGGGGGCCGAAAGCTCACCACTTTCGCGCTCTTTCTCCGGATTTCCTTTTCGGAGCCCGCCCGCGTCGCTGTTCCGCCTTTATGGCGGTGGACGTCCCCTCGGTGATGCCCGGTCTCCACTCAACCGGTACGTTTTCGGCTTTACGCCCAAAATCCCGAGAAAGCGGCCGATTCTGGTGAGCTTTCGGCCGCACAACGCGCAGCGCTTTCGCGACACTGTCTCCACGCTTTTCGTGGAGACAGACCCTTGCTTCCTGATCCTGAGACAGTCCGATTTCGTTTGACGCGGTGCGCGTTCGCGCGCACCGGGGAGGTCATGTTGTCGGTCCCGCCTCCGACGAGTTCGGCTACGGGAGACTCAGCGTGACGGCCAGCGTCCCGGACATCACCTTGTCCGCCGCCCGCCTGGACGAGAGCCTGCGCCGGCACTTCGGTCCGGCCGTCCTTTCTGCGCTCGCCGACCCCAAAACCACCGACCTGCTGCTTAACCCGGACGGAATCCTCTGGCAGGCCCGGCTCGGGGAACGGATGCAGGCCATCGGCCGGATGAGTGCCGCCCAGGCCGAGATGGCGCTCCGCACCCTCGCCGCGGCGCTCCATACCACCATCACCGCCGAGAAGCCCTGGCTCGAAGGTGTGCTGCTGCTCGATGGCAGCCGCATCGCCGGGCAGATCCCGCCGGTCGTGACCGCGCCGGCCTTTGCGATCCGCAAGCGCGCCGTGGCGGTGTTGACCCTCCATGACTACGTTGCCGCCGGCGTCCTTTCTCCGGCACAACAAACCCTTCTGCTCGACGCCGTCCTTGCCCACCGCAACATCCTCGTAGTCGGCGGCACCGGCAGCGGCAAGACCACGCTGACCAACGCCATCCTGCAAGCCATCGTCGACCACGCGCCGGACGAGCGGCTGTTCATCATCGAGGACACCGGCGAGATCCAGTGCCGGGCGCCGAACAGCGTGGCCTATGTCGCCACCGCCGATTTCAGTCTGACGCGAGCCGTCCGCACCGCGATGCGCATGAACCCGGACCGCATCATCGTCGGTGAGGTCCGGGGACCGGAAGCCCTGGACCTGCTGCTGGCCTGGAACTCGGGCCACAGCGGCGGCGTCGCCACGCTGCATGCCGACCACGCCCGTGGCGGGCTGACCAAGCTCGCGCTCTATGTCACCCAGCATCCGCATGCGCCCGCCGTCGTCGAGCCGCTGATCGGCGAGGCGGTGCATGTCGTCGTGCACATCGCGTTGACCCCAAACGGCCGACGCGTCACCGAGATCCTCCGCCTGAGCGGCTACCGCGACGGCCAGTACCTGTTTCTTCCCACCTGACCCGAGGTCGTTCTCATGTCCCGTCCGCTCCGTCCCTTGCCGTTGTTCGCCCTGGTTCTGCTATTCCTGCTGGCCATTCCGTTCGAGGCCAACGCCGCCGTCGGCGCCGGCGGTGCCTTGCCCTACGAGGCCTGGCTCACGGCGCTCCGCACCTCCGTGACCGGCCCGGTCGCGTTTGCCGTGTCGATCATCGGCATCGTCGTCGCCGGTGGCGTCCTGATCTTCGGCGGCGAGCTCAACAACTTCTTCCGCAGCCTGATCTTCCTGGTGCTGGTCATGGCCTTGACAGTCGGTGCCCAGAACCTGATGGGGACCTTCTTCGGTCAGGGCGCCTTGATCGGTGACGAGACCGCAGAGGTCACGGCATGACCCTGCGGGCCACGCCCATCCACCGGGCCGGCAACCGGCCGCACCTGTTCCTCGGTGGTGACCGGGAAGGGGTGATGTTCACCGGCGTCCTCGCGTTTGCTCTGGTGTTCGCCGCGCAGGACTGGCTCGCCACCGGCTTCGGCTGTGCGTTGTGGCTCACCGCGTTGACGCTGTTCCGCCGCATGGCCCAGGCCGATCCGCTGCTGCGGACGGTCTACCTCCGCCATCGGCGCTACGCGGTGTATTACCCGGCGCGCTCGACGCCGTTCCGGCTCAACCGCACGGTGCGACGCTGATGTTCACCCCTCCGCAACGTCTTCGTCGGCACCGCTCGACCGACGCAGGTGTCGCCGACCTGCTGAACTACGCCGCGGTCGTCGCCGATGGCGTCATCGTCGGCAAGAACGGTGCGTTGATGGCCGCCTGGAGCTACACCGGCGGCGATCAGGCCAGCAGCCCCGAGGCCGAACGCGAACGGGTGTCGCTGCGGATCAACGAGGCCCTCGCGCGACTGGGTGCCGGCTGGATGCTCCACGTCGACGCGATCCGCCGCCCGGCACCGGGTTATCCGGACCGCACAGCCTCGCACTTCCCGGATCCCGTCACTGCGGCACTGGATGAAGAGCGCCGACGGTTGTTCGAGCGGCTGGGCACCCTCTATGAGGGTCAGTTCGTGCTGACCGTCACCTGGCTGCCACCGCTGCTGGCAGAAGCCAAGTTCGTCGCGCTCTTGTTCGACGATGACAGCGAACGGCCCGACGGCCATACCCAGACACGCGGTCTGATCGAGCGCTTCCAGCGGTCCTGCGAGGCGCTGGAGAGTCGCCTCTCAACAGTCCTGACCTTGCAGCGCCTGAAAGCCCGCTCTGTCCTCCAGGAAGACGGCACCACGTTGACTCATGACGACTGCCTCAGTCATCTGCAGACCTGCATCACGGGTCGCCCGCAGCCGGTGATCCTGCCGTCCTGCCCGATCTACCTGGACGCGCTGCTCGGCGGCCAGGAGCTGTGGACCGGCGTCATTCCGAAGCTGGGTCGGCAGTTCATCCAGTGCGTCGCCATCGAAGGCTTTCCGCTGGAGTCCACCCCGGGCCTGTTGAATGCGCTGGCCGAGCTGCCCATCGCTTACCGCTGGTCCAGCCGCTTCATCCCGTTGGAGGGTCACGAGGCGTTGGCAGCCCTGGATACGTTCCGCAAGAAGTGGCAGCAGAAGGTCCGCGGTTTCTTCGATCAGGTCTTCAACACCGGTCGCGGACCGGTGGATCAGGATGCGATGGCGATGGTGGCCGATGCCGAAGCGGCGATGGCCGAAGTCAACTCCGGCCTGGTCGGTCTCGGCTACTACACCAGCGTCGTGGTGCTGATGGACGAGGACCGCACGGCGGTCGAACAGGCTGCCCGGCGCGTCGAGAAAGTCATCAACGGGCTCGGCTTCGTCGCCCGCATCGAGACGGTCAACACGCTGGAGGCTTTCCTCGGCAGCCTGCCCGGTCACGGCTACGAGAACGTCCGCCGGCCGCTGCTGAACACCCTGAACCTGGCCGACCTGCTGCCGACCTCGACGGTCTGGACCGGCGCGCCGCAGGCGCCGTGTCCGCTGTATCCCCCCTGTTCACCGCCGCTGCTGCAGGCGATCACCCGCGGCGCCGCGCCGTTCCGGTTGAACCTGCATGTGCGTGATGTCGGGCACACCCTGATCTTCGGGCCGATCGGCGCCGGCAAGTCGACGCTGCTCGGGCTGCTCGCCGCCTCGTTCCTGCGCTACCCCGGCATGAGCCTGTTCGGCTTCGACAAAGGGTTGTCGCTGTTCGCACTGACCAAGGCCGCCGGCGGCCAGCACTACTGCGTCGCCGGCGATGAAGAACGCTTGGCGTTTTGTCCCTTGCAGTACCTGGATGCCGCCAACGACCGGGCCTGGGCCGCCGAGTGGCTGGACACCTTACTCGCACTCAACAACGTTACGACGACGCCCGCCCAGCGCAACGCCATCGCCGAAGCCCTGAAGGGAATGCACCGCTCGGGTGAACGCACGCTGAGTGCGTTCTGCTTCAGTGTTCAGGATCACGCCATTCGCGAAGCACTCAAGCCCTACACCGTCGACGGTGCGATGGGCCACCTACTGGATGCCGAGCAGGACGGCCTGGCGCTGAACCGGCTGACCGTGTTCGAGATCGAGGACCTGATGGCCCTAGGTGAGAAGTATGCGCTGCCGGTGCTGCTCTATTTGTTCCGCCGCATCGAGCGGGCCCTGAAAGGCCAACCCGCCGCGATCCTGCTGGATGAGGCCTGGCTGATGCTGGGGCATCCAGTGTTTCGCGACAAGCTGCGGGAATGGCTCAAGGTGCTCCGGAAAGCCAACTGCGCGGTGGTCATGGCCACCCAGTCGCTCAGCGACGCGGCCCGTTCCGGGATCCTCGACGTGCTGGTCGAGTCGACCGCCACCAAGATTTTTCTCCCCAACCTGCACGCCCGTGATCCCGACACCGCCGCTTTGTATGGCCGCATGGGCCTCAACCCCCGGCAGATCGACATCGTCGCCACCGCCCAACCGAAGCAGCACTACTACGCCGTCTCGGAACAAGGCCGCCGGCTTTTTGAACTCGCGCTGGGACCCCTGGCGCTGAGTGTCATCGGCGTCAGCGACAAGGAGTCGATCGCCATCATCCGCCAGCTCGAGGCCCAGCACGGCGCGGACTGGATCCAGCCGTGGCTGCAACGCCGGAACCTTTCCCTGGAGGACTTTGCATGACTGAGCCCGTCACCAATCCCTATCTGGCCGCGCGGATCCAGTGGAACGCGCATGTCGGCGCGACGCTGCACGCCGCGCGCATCTGGCAACTCGTCGCGGTCAGTGCGCTGGGTATCGCCGCGGTGGCCATCGGCGGGGCGCTGTACCTCGGCGCGCAGTCGACCTTCATTCCCTACGTAGTCGAGGTTGATCAGTTGGGGCAACTGCAGGCGGTCAAGATTGCCGATCGGGCCAGCGCCGCCGATGAGCGGATCATCCATGCGACCCTGGCCAGCTGGATCACGTCTGCCCGGATGGTCACGCCGGATGTGACCCTGCAGCGCGAGGCGATCTTCAAGGTCTATGCGCTGCTCAATCCCCAAGATCCTGCCACCGCCAAGCTCAACGCCTGGTATGGCGAGAACGAAGCGTCCAGTCCCTTCCGCCGCGCCGAGACCGAGACGGTCGCGGTCGAGATCCATTCGATCCTGCCACAAAGCGAAACCACCTGGCGGGTCGACTGGAGCGAGACCACCTACACCCGTGACGGCGCACCGAAGGCCACGCCGCAGCGCATGACGGCGCTGATCACCGTGTATCTGGTTCCCACCACCCCGACCACCACCGAGGCCGAGATCCGCAAGAACCCCCTGGGCCTGTTCATCAAAGACCTGTCGTGGAGTCGACAAGCATGAAGAAGATCCTCTATCTCCTGGCGTTCCTCCCCGTGTTGGCTCTGGCGCTGCCCGCGGAGGGCGTGCCGGAGCCTTTTTTCAACCCGGAGAATCCGACACTATCACCGCAAGAGAAGGCCGGTCTCGCCATCGGGCAACGCTGGCGCACCGACAGTGCCACCGGCATCAAGCCCGTGGCGGGGGGCGATGGCTCGGTGCAGTTCCTGTTCGGCGCGACCCAACCGAGCGTGGTCTGTGCCGTGCTGCAGGTCTGCGACATCGAGTTGCAGCCGGGCGAGTTCATCTCGAACTTCAACGCCGGCGATCAGGTGCGCTGGCGCATCGAACCGGCGCGCTCGGGTTCGCCCCAGGGCGAGATCGAGCACGTGATGCTGAAGCCGCTGGATGTGGGCCTGCGCACCAGTCTGATCATCACGACCGACCGCCGGACCTATTACCTGCAGCTGGTCTCGCACCGCACGGAGTACATGCCGCGGGTGTCGTTTGCGTATCCCGACGATGTCCACCAACAGTGGGCGGCGTTCAAGGCCAGCGATCGGGAGCGGCGGGACCGTTTAATCAGTGGCGCGACCGGCCCGGGAAGCGGGCGAGAGGAGGGTGGCCCGGCCAGCACTGCGGGCTACCTGGACCGCCTCGACTTCAATTATCGGATCGACGGCGAGGCGAGCTGGAAGCCGGTCCGCGTGTTCAACGATGGCCGGAAGACCATCCTGCAACTGCCGGAGACCTTGACCCAGACCGAAGCCCCGAGTCTGTTGGTACTACGTGGTGAGGACAGCCTCTGGCCCTGGGGCGAGAAGCCCGAAGAGGTCATGGTGAATTACCGCGTGCAGGGCAATCGCTATGTCGTCGACAGCATCCCGGAGCGGCTGTTGCTGATCGCCGGGGCCGGTGAGCATCAGACCAAAGTGAAGATCACCCGAGAAGAGAAGGAGGGTGAGCAATGAGCCGCTTGGTTCGCAATGTCCTTTTCCTCTTGTCGATTGTGCTGGTATCGGGCTGTGCCCACACCGGCAATCTGGCTCAGATCCCGGTGCCGCAGGCGGAGCGCCTGGCGCAGGATACCGCCGCCGCGATGCGGGTAGTGTGGCCCGCCGCCACGACGCCGATGGTGGTGGACGGTCGGGACGAGGAGACCTTCCTGAGGGCCCTGGTAGCCGAGCTGCGGAAGGCAGGTTACGCGATCGAACCGGCGGCGCCGGGTACAGCGGTCGCCCTGCGCTACGTCGTCGATCGTCCGGACGCGAACCACTATCGGGTGCGGATCCAGGTGGGCGAGCGCTCGCTGCAGCGGCTGTATGGGACGCAGGGCGGCGGGCTGCAACCCGCCAGCGCCTGGACGCGGCAGGACTAACGCCATGGCAAGTCGCATGTCGCCGGCGGCCTCGCCGGGCGGTGCCCGCACCGGGGTGCGCCGCGTCAACAACCTGCCGCTGGTGTTCACGGGTCTCGCCGTGCTCGGGTTTCTGGTGATCATGGCGCTGGTCGCCGTCAAACGGGCGCAGCCGCAGGCGTCCGGAACCGCCGAGCCTAACAAAGGCGGCAACGCCACGCGCTTTGCCCAGGGCCTGACGCGCGCCTATCCGAACGGCATCATCCCGGCGAAACGGCCACCGGTGCCGCCACCGCCACCTACGCCGCCGATCGAATCGGTCACGGCCGCGCCGGTGCCGGTGGCTGCCGTCGATCTGGATCATCCGCCGCTGCCGCCGCGGTTGCAGCCGAACACTGCGCCGGATCCCGAGGTGCAGCGCCTGCGGCAGCTCAAACAAACCGCCTTTGAGGACGCCGTCAAAGGGCCGACCAGCGGGCCGTTGGAGGGCTGGCGTGCGCAGCGAGGAACCAAATCACCCCAACCTAAGCGCGCGAGGGCCGACGGGCCAGCACGCTCTAATGACTCTGCCGACGACCGCCCGTCGGTTGCGGTGCCTTCGCCGGATCGCTGGCGCCTGGACCACCGCCCGGAACCGCAGGAGACCACCTATGTGCTCCGCACCGGGTTCGTCATTCCGGCGGTGATGATCAGCGCCATCAACAGCCAGTTGCCGGGACCGGTTATCGCCCAGGTGTCGCAGCCGGTGTACGACAGCGCGACGGGCGAGCAGTTGCTGATCCCGCAAGGCACGCGCCTGATCGGCGTGTACTCGAACGAGGTCTCGGCCGGGCAGGAGCGTGTGTTCGTCGCCTGGCAACGGCTGGTGTTTCCGGACGGACAGGCCATGGACATCGGCGAGCAGCCGGGGACCAGCGGCGCCGGTCTGACCGGACTTTCAGGCGAGGTCGATACCCACATGACGCGGGTGTTCGGCAACGCGCTGTTGATGAGCCTGATCACCGCCGGGGCGACCTACTCGCAGCAGCCGCAGGGCGGCGCGGGCGGGCTCGGCCTGCAACAGACCGCCGGCAGCACGCTTTCCGCCGCGCTCGGCCAGCAACTCGGTGCCGCCGGAGCGGCGGTGCTAATGAAGAACCTGAACGTTGCCCCGACCATCGCGGTGCATGCCGGCTACCGGCTGACCGTGGTGGCCACCAAAGACCTGACCTTCGACCGGCCCTATCGGCCTTTTGCCCACTTAGGACTCCCATGCAACTCCGAACCCGCTCGCTTAACTTTTGTGTCATCGCCGCGCTGAGTGCGCCGGCCTACAGTATCGACTTCGTAATCGACACGGCCGTATTGGCCGAGGCGACCACGACTGCCGCCAACACCGTCAAACAGGTCGAGAACCAGGTCCGTGACTATGCGCTGCAACTGCAGCAGTACGAGGACATGGTCAAGAACACCGTGGCGCCAGTGGCCTGGGTCTGGAATGAAGCGACGCTGACCTACCAGCGGGTCCGTTCGTATGCCGATCTGCTGCGCTACTACACCGAAGGTGGTGGCGTCGAAGCCTACCTCTCCCGGTTCCAGAGTGCCGGTTATTACGCCGGTTCGCCGTGCTTCACCGCCCGCGGCTGTACCTGGGCCGAGATCCAGGCGATCCACGCCCGCGACCGCGCGGCCAGTGAGGCGCAGAAGCAGGCCAACGATGCGCAGCTGCGCGGCGTCGAGCTCGGCCAGACCCAGTTGCAGCAGGATGCCACCGATCTCGGGGCGATGCAGCGCCTCGCGCAGACAGCGCAGGGGCGGAATGAACTCTTAGGCGCCTCGAATCAACTGGCCGCGGCCAATGCCAACAACCTGTTGTCGATCCGGACGCTGATGCTGCAGCAGCAGGCGGCCGAGAATGCCCGCAACGCCACGCTGATGAACCGCGAGGCGGTGCAACAGGCGGCCGATCAAGCCGCCTTGGCCGGGCAGTTCGTCCAGAGCCCGGTGTTGAACTATGCAAAGTATTGAGCCCAGTCGCATGCGTCGGGCTACCTGGCTCCGGAGATGCCTCGGCTCGACAGATCCGCGGTTCCTCGCATTGCTGTTGCTGTTTGCTGCCGCCGACGCCTCTGCCGCGATCGACAACGCCGGCATCCTGACCAATGTCACCGACCGTTTTCACACCGTCGCCGCGACCTGGGGCGGCGTGATCCTGGGCTATGCCGGGACGCTGTTCTGGAGTCTGGCCGTGATCAGCCTGGTCTGGACCGGCGGCACGCTGGTGCTGCGTCAGGCTGACCCGCAGGAGTTCTTCGCCGAGTTCGTCCGCTTCACGCTGACGCTGGGGTTCTTCTATTGGTTGCTGTTGCATGGCCCGGCGATCGGCAAGGCGCTCGTCGACACGCTGGTCCGCATCGGCGGCAATGCCATGGGCGCCGGGATCACTGCGCCCTCGGGCGTGCTCGACCTCGGGTTCGAACTGGCGTTCAAGACCTACGATGCGATGAGCCTGACCAGTCCGATCGTGTCACTGGTCGGCATCATCGTGGCGTTGGCCATCCTCGTCATTCTGGCCCTGATCGCCGCCAACCTCACGGTGCAGTTCTGTGCCGCCTGGATCGTGCTGTATGCCGGCTGCATCCTGCTGGGCTTCGGCGGCAGCCGCTGGACCTCCGACATTGCGCTCAGCTACTACAAGACCGTGCTCGGCATTGGGCTCAGCCTGATGACGATGATCCTGCTGCTCGGCGTCGGCAGTTCGATCCTGACGCAGTACTTCACCGCCATGAGCGGCGGCATCCAGCTGAAGGAGCTGACCGTCATCCTGGTCGTGGTGCTGATCCTGTTCCTGCTGCTCGACCGGCTGCCGGGCCTGATGGCCGGCATCGTCAGTCATGGGTTCAGTCACGCCGGGATCGGCACCTTCGGGGCTGGGACGGCCTTGGCAGTCGGAGGGCTGGCCTCCGCCGCCGGCTCGGTCGCCGCACATCGCATGGGCGGTGCGCTCCACAGCGCAGCCGAAGTCACTGGCGCCAAGGACTTGTTCGAGCGCATTCGGGCCGGGCAGGCCGAGGCGGCGATGGATGACGCGGTGAGTGGGGCGGTTTTGGCGGACGCGAGCGCGAGCGATTCTTCCTTGTCCGAAGGGTTGGTGGGATCCAGCGAAGCATTCGCCGCAGCCCCCGATGCGGAGCGGTCCGCATGAACGCGTTGCCGCCCCCGCACCTGGAACAACGCATCGTCTGTTCCGTCGACGCCGCTCAACACTATGCGATTCCGGCCAATGTATTGCTGGCGGTGGCCGAGATCGAAAACGGGCGACCGGGCCAGCGCGTGCGGAATACCAACGGCACGCACGATGTCGGTCCGTTGCAGTTCAACACACAGTACCTATCAGGCCTCGCCCAGTTCGGGATCCAGCCGGCGGATGTGGCCGGCGCGGATTGCTACCCGTTCGAGCTCGCCGCCTGGCGTCTGGCCGGTCATCTCGCCCGCGATCGCGGTGACCTCTGGACCCGCGCCGCCAACTATCACAGTCGCACCCCGCGCTACAACGCGATCTACCGGGGAAAACTGGCGAAGGCCGCGGCGCGTTGGGCCCTCTGGCTCGCGAAGCACGTTGCCGTGCGCGTGATGCCGGCGCACCGATCGACCTCCGTCACGCAGCACAGGACCGATCATGACCGATAACCGGAATTCTGGTTATTGCCTGCGTGTCCCGGTGCGGGCGGACGAAGCCGTCGCGATCAAGAGCCAGGCCCAGCGCTGTGGGCTCTCGACCGCCGCCTATCTCCGTAATCTCGGTTTGGGACATCCGGTGACCGGCGTGTTCGACGCCGAAGCGGTATTGGCGTTGAGTGGTGCGAACCGGGAATTGGCGCGCATCGGCGAGTTGCTGGAACAGTGGCTCCATAACGACGACCGGCTCAGCGTCCTGGAGCGCGCCACGCTGACGCGGAACATCGGCGCCATGCTGATAGAACTCAAGACACTGCAGGCGGCGCTGCTCGCCACCGTGCAGCGGGTGTGAGTCGTCTAGCCAGATCCATGCGCGTCGGCTCGCCATGATCGCCAAGAAGGTCCGCACGCGCCTGCAGCGCAAAAGCAGTATGGCCGGGTTGATCGATTACCTGACCGATGAACAGACACTCGGCGACCCGGAAGACCTGGTCGGCTACATGACCAACGGGCAAGGCCTTGCCGAGCGGGTCGGGGCAGTGCGCATTACGAACTGTCAGGCGGTCGATGCCACCTGGGCCGCGGCCGAGATGAAGGTGGTCCAGGGGTTGAACCAACGCGCCCGTTCGGACAAGACCTACCACATGATCATCAGCTTCTGGGAAGGGGAGCAGCCGGAAGCGGCGGTGCTGCAGGCGATCGAGGACCGGCTGTGTGAAGCGCTCGGCTTCGGCGAGTACCAGCGCATCAGTGTCGTGCATCACGACACCGACAACCTGCATCTGCATGTCGCCATCAACAAGATCCACCCGCGGACATTCACACTGCACGAGCCGTACTACGATCATCGGACTCGCGCACGGGTCTGCGCCGAACTCGAAGTCGAGTTCGGCCTGCAGCGCGATCCGCACACCGCACAACAATCGACCGCCGCGGCGCACGCGAACGATCTGACCGCGCAGACTGGCGTCGGCAGTCTGCTGGCCTGGATCAAGACCCAGTGTCAGGCCGAGCTGGAACAGGCCCCGAGCTGGGCCGCGTTCCAGGCGGTACTGCAGCAGAATGATCTCAGCTTCCGGCTGCGTGGCAACGGCGCGGTGTTCGTCGCCGGCGACGGGACGCAGTGCAAGGCGTCGTCGGTCAGCCGCGCGTTGTCGCTGCCGGCGCTGCAAGCGCGGCTGGGACCTTGGCGAGAGGTGAAGCCAGCAGCGACGGTTGTAGCTCCGGTCCGCAGCTATCGCCGCCAGACCCTACAAGAACGGGCGCAACAAACCGCGCTGTATGCGGCCTTTCTGGCCGAGCGGAACGCCGCTCGACTCCGCAAGACCGAACTGCGGCGGGTGGCCAAGACGCTGCGCGAACGGCGCATCGCCGAGGCCCGGCGGCAGGCCAAGCTCCGCCGCGCCGCGGTGAAGCTGCTGGGGCGAGGCCTCGCGGCGACCGTTGCCTATCAAACGATCCGCAGCCAGTTGCACCGGGAGATCCAGCAGGCGAAGACCGACTACACGCAAGCCCGGAAGCAGCTCCAGGCCGAGCATCCGCTCCATTCCTGGCGCCAGTGGCGGAAGCTTCAGGCGCGGCGGCGCGCGGTTCTGGCGACGGCGCAGCGAACAGGTTTGGAGCGGAGTGTGGATCGGCCGAGGACCCCGTCGCCGGGGGCTGCCTCCCTGAACTTCCGCAACCCGGCGCCAACCCGCGCCGCGGCGCGGGATGACGAGGAACGGTCCCGGTGAACCGGTCCCACGGTGCCGGTCCACCCTCGGAAACCGCGCGGGTATCGGGCAGTTTGAGGAAACCGGTGTTCGCCGCACTCGGCCTGCTCGGGCTCGGGCTGGCGTCCGCCACGCAGTATTTTGCGCATGAGTACGGCGCACAGCCGGCGCTCGGCCAGTCGATCGCCGGTCTCTATCCGCCGTGGCGCATCGTGACCTGGGGTGTCGAGTGGCACGCTCAGTGTGGCGAAGCTTTGATGCGGGCCGGTTCGATCGGACTCAGCGTCACCGCCGCCGGGTTACTGATGCTGCAGATCCGCCGGCGCATCGCCGAGAACACCGCCTGGCCCGAGGTCGATCTGCTCGGTTCGGCGCGCTGGGCCAACAGGGCCGATATCGAATCCGCAGGGCTGCTGGCCAACGACGGCGTCTATGTCGGCGCCTGGATCGAGCCCCGGCGCTGGTGGCGACCAGCGCGCTTCCATTATCTCCGCCACAACGGCCCCGAGCATGTGCTGTGTTATGCGCCGACCCGTTCGGGAAAGGGTGTCGGACTGGTCGTACCGACCCTGCTCAGTTGGCCGCACTCGGCCGTCGTGACCGACATGAAGGGCGAACTGTGGGCACTGACCGCCAGTTGGCGGCAGCGCCATGCGTCAAATCGAGTGCTGCGGTTCGAACCGGCCTCGGCCACCGACTGTGCCGCGTTCAATCCGCTGGATGAGATCCGGCTCGGGACCGAGTACGAAGTCGGCGATGTGCAGAACCTGGCGACGCTCCTGGTCGATCCCGATGGCCGAGGCCTGAACGATCACTGGCAGAAGAGCGCGCAAGCCCTGCTGGTCGGCTGCATCCTGCACGTCTTGTACAAACGCCTGAACGAGGGCACACCGGCCACATTGGCCGCAGTCGATGCGCTGCTGGCCAATCCGGAACAACCGGTCGCGGAGCTCTGGGTCGAGATGGTCGAATACCTGCACGCCAACGGCCAGCGTCATCCGATCATCGGCCAGTACGGTCGCGACATGATCGATACGCCGGCGCGGGAAGCCGGCTCGAAGGTCTCCACCGCCAAGAGCTATCTCTCGCTGTACCGCGATCCGGTGATCGCCCATAACACGTCGCGCTCGGAGTTCCGGATTGCCGATCTGATGCACGCCGACGAGCCGGTGACGCTGTATCTGATCACCCAGCCTACCGACAAAGCGCGGCTCCGACCCTTACTCCGGGTGATGATCAATCTGATCATCCGCAATCTCGCCGGCAAGATGGCCTTCGAGCACGGCCGGCCGAAACCGCACTACCGCCATCGCCTGCTGATGATGCTGGATGAGTTCGCCAGCCTCGGGCGGCTGGAGATCCTGCAGGAGTCCTTAGCCTTTTTGGCCGGCTATGGGATCAAGTGTTACCTCATCTGCCAGGACCTGACCCAACTCAAGGCAAGGGAGACCGGTTACGGGCCCGAGGAGTCGATCACTTCCAACTGCCACATCCAGAACGCCTATCCGCCGAACCGGGTGGAGACGGCCGAATACCTCTCCAAGATGACCGGCCAGACCACCATCGTCAAAACCGCGGTGACGATGAGCGGTCAGCGGACCGGCTGGCTCGGTCAGGCCTCGAAGTCATTGCAGGAAGTGCAACGGCCGCTGCTGACGGTCGACGAAGCGCTGCGCATGCCCGGGCCGCAGAAGGATGCCCAGGGCCATATCACCACGCCCGGCGACATGGTGGTGTTCGCCGCCGGACGGCCGGCCATCTACGGCCGCCAACCGCTGTACTTTCAGGATCCGGTGTTTCAGGCCCGAGCCGAGATTCCGGCGCCGGGGGTAACCGATACGTTCGTCGATGACTCAAGGCGCGACGACGGCTTGGGTGCTGCCCATGTCTCGGTGGTCGGTTTCGAACGGCGATGAGGCGGCTGGTGGTGAGCCTGATGAGTGGCTTCGCGTTGTTCTACCTATTGGGTCTTGCCGGTACGCGGATCAACACGACCGCCTCGTTCCCGATCGGGCTGTATTGGCAGCTCGCTCGCCCGGCAGGAAAGGGCGATTTGGTGTGGTTCTGTCCGCCGGCGGAATCCGTCTTCCTCACCGCTCTCGCACGCGGGTACCTGAGTCCTGGGTTCTGTCAGTCCGGGAGCAGTCCACTCCTCAAGCGGGTCGTCGCGGTCGGCGGTGATCACGTCGTCATCGCGCCAACGGGGACTTCAGTCGACGGTGTAGTGGTCCCGAACACCCGTCAACGCACGGTGGATACGGCCGGTCGGCGGCTCCCTGCCTATCGCCTCGATGCCGTGTTGTCGGCCGGTCAGGTGCTGCTGCTCTCCGATCACCATGCCGCTTCGTTCGACGGCCGCTACTTCGGCCCGGTCGCTGCGACAGAACTCCGCGGTGTTGTCGTGCCGGTCTGGGTGTTCGGCCGCGAGGCCGCCCGTTGAGCACCGTGGTGCGAATAAGGCCGAGTGAAGTGGGGCGGCCCGGCCTCCGGGTAGCCAACTTCACATGTCCTGCCCGTTTTTTTGAATCGACTGTGTTCAACCGGCTGGGTCACTCGGGGTCCATCTTGGTCACCGGGGCTCACCAGGGATCAACTGTTGAACAAAGGGATCACCGATTGATAGCAGTGACGGGAAGTGACAAGGGAATCGCCGGAAAGGGCGGCTCAGTTGAATCGCAGTTGAAGTCGGGTTGAGTAAATGAGCAAACCATTGGAAGAGCGCATCGCGGAGCGAATGCGGGATCAGCCGGACACGCACCCGGCCTCGGGCCGGGTCGCGTTCCTGGCGCTGAAGGACGACATCGCCCGCGCGGTGGAGGCCGGCTGGCCGGTCAAGTCGATCTGGTACACGTTGTTTGCCGAGGGGCGGATCGCCATCGGCTACCACGCGTTCAACCTCTACGTGAACAAGTACGTCCGCACGTCGCCGGCTTCCCCGCCGGTCGTGCCAACACCGCCGATCGCCACCCCCAAACCCCGAACGCCGACCGGCTTCACCCTGAATCCCCAACCCAAGAAAGAGGACCTGGTCTGATGGCAAAGATCCATCTGGTGCTGCAAGCCAAAGGTGGCGTTGGCAAAAGCTTCATCAGCGCGATGCTGGCGCAGTACCACCAAGCCCAGGGCTTGACGCCCTTATGCATCGATACCGACCCGATGAACGCGACGTTCACCGGCTACGCCGCCCTGAACGTTCGCAAGCTCAGTCTGCTGAATGGCGATGAGATCGACGTGCGGAACTTCGATACCTTGCTGGACTGGCTGGCATGCTCTGAGGTCGATGCCATCGTCGACAACGGTGCGGCGACATTCGTGCCGCTGGTCAACTACCTGATGATCACCCAGACCCCGGCCCTGCTCGCCGAGCAGGGTCACGAACTGGTCATCCATACCGTCGTGACCGGCGGCCAGGCGCTGGTCGACACGGTCAGTGGGTTCTCACACCTGATCAGCCAGTTCCCGGATCCGGCCACGTTCGTGGTGTGGCTCAATCCTTACTGGGGCCCGATCGAGAGTGACGGCAAGCCGTTCTGGCAGTTCAAGGGTTATCTGGAGCATCGCGCCCGCATTGCCGCGGTGATCACGATCCCGGCCATGCAGGCCGCGACGTTCGGGCGGGATGTCGAAGACCTGTTGAAAGCCCGGCTGACGTTCGACGAGGCGCTGGCCTCCCCGGACCGTTCGCTGGCGATTCGCCAGCGCCTGAAGCTTTACCGTCAGGCGCTGTTCGAGGAGATCACCGCCTCAGGCGTCTTGTGATGGATCTCGATGCACTGATTGGTGAGATCGCCTCCCGACACGGCGTCGCCGTCAGCCGTGACGATCCGGTGATGATCCTGGCGACGCTGAACGAGCGGTTGATCGACGACAGCCGGGAAGCGCAACGCCAGTTGCTGGAAGAGTTCCGAACTGACATGGCCGGCGCGTCGCAGCGCTGGATCCAGGAGAGCCAACAACGCGCGCAAAGTTTGCTGCAGCAGGCGGGCGAGGCGAACCGCGCTGCAGCGGCCGCAAGTGCCCAGCACCACCGCACCGCGGTGACCGCCGCGGTGCGCGAGGAACTGGGGAAGCTCCAGGCCGCCGTGGGTCAGCTGCGAGCGCTGTTGCTGCTGCAGCTGAGCGTCAGTCTACTGACGTTCGCCGCGGTAGCGGTCGTCTGGCTGTTCCCTCACGTCGGCTGACGATGTGGGGAGGCGCGCGGGTTTCGGCGAGAAGCGGAATCCCGCGCGCCGGGCTCAACACGAGCGCGATGGCGCCGAAGGCGCGATCGCTCATTGCAAAACCGGCCGCGTTGTCGTTGCCGGAACGCGGCGGCGCCGGCGGAGCGCCGGGCGGGGAAGGGACCCGCCCGGTGTCCTGATCTGCGGTCAGGCCGCCACGTCGACTGGTTCGGTGGTCTCAGTGTTGGGCGACTCCGTCGTCTGCGTGGCCAGCAGGAAATCCACCGCCCTCTGTGCATGCGCCGCGGCAGTGAAGATGCAGCGCTTGTCGTTTTGCAGGGCCTGCAACCACGAACCGATGTAGGCGGCGTGATCCTCCCGCACCTCCGGCGTGATGCCGAGATCCGCACACAGGAAGGCGGCGCCGAGTTCGGCGACCAGTTCTTCCAGTGCGTAGCCTTCATCGCCCCAACGCGTGCGGCCGAAATCACGGTCCAGTCGAGAGCCCGCTCCGCTCCAGTGGGTCAGCTCATGCGCCAGGGTCGAGTAGTAAGCTTCCCCGTCGTGGAAAGCCGCAAACGGCGGCATCTGCACATGATCCGTGACCGGGGTGTAATAAGCCCGGTTCCCGCCGTGGCGAATCACAGCGCCGGTGCCCTTGAAGAAGGTGTCTAAGCGCGCATCGCGCCCCGCATCGGGTTCGGTGGGCTGTTCGTTGGTCGCGTAGTAGGCGGGCGGCAGACCTTCGATCTGCTCGACGTTGAACACCGTGTAAGACTTCAGGAACGGGACCTCCTTCTCGGTCTCCTCGCCGGTAGCCTCATTCGTTTCGGTCTTGCGGAAGGTGTCGGCGTAGACGACCAGCGAGCCCTTCTCGCCCTTCCGGACATGGGCGCTCAGTGCATCGGCCTGCTTGAACGTCAACCACATCGGGCTGCGGTAACCATTCTCCAAGGTCGCGCCCCACAGCAACAGCACATTGATGCCCCGGTACGGGGTGCCATTGGCCCGTAACGGACGGGAAATCCGCCCAACCGTGTTGTCGGCGTTCCAGGGTTTGAGCCAGGGGCGAACGCCTTGGGCCAGATCGGCCAGGATTTTGTCGGTGACGCGGGTGTACAGGTCCAGCTTCGGGGAAGTCGTCTTGCGCATGGTCTTGCTCCTTTATCGGGTTTGGTCTGCAGCAGCGGCTGCGGGCCTGCCCGTCGGCGAGACCGGGGGGTAGCAAGGGCCAGAACAATCACGGAAGGTTTGCGGCGCTCCGCCGGGAAAGCCGTTATTGTTCTGGCCGGCGTGAGGGGGCTGGGTCCCCTTAGTGAAAAAATCTCCAAAGAAGCCGGTTCATGCCCTAAGGGCACCGCAGGGCGTGATCCGGCAAGAGGCCTCGGCGGTCGCGGCAGCGTCCGCCGCACCAAGTGGTGCGGCTTAGCCAAGGTCGTGTGCTTACTCGGGACGTCTTCAAGACTGATGCTCCACCATCGACGCCAGGCGCAAGTTCCCCTACGGTAGTTGGGCTTTTGCGTCGCGAGGCTCGGCCGCTTCTTTTTGGAACATTGTTCGTTCTCTAGAAGGGGAGCTCTTGCTAGGCTGACATCCACGTAGTGTTGAGTCCATAATCCACCCTTGACATTTCGAAGAACTTCTTGCCAAACACAACAGTTCGGAAGAACGCTCTCAGAACGACGCCGATCATCTGGAGCGGTTTCCCTCCCCGCCAATTTCGGTCAGCCCAGAAGATGGAGCGACGATGAGGCGTCGTGTGACGCTTTCACGGTAACGGATAAGCCATGAATGTTTTGGAATTACATGCTCGGGTGATCAGAGACTATGAGTCTTACATTCGCAGCTTTCTGAATATTGCAGATCCCGACATCCTTGCGGTCGTTGAGAATGAGCTAAAGAAGGGAAAACTTTGGCCGGAGCCACTCCTGCAGTTTAACCCCGCCTATGAAATGGCGGGGACTATCGACGAATTTTGTCGTGCGGGCCTGATGCACCCGGACGCGAGTGCCATCTTCAAGGGCTATTCCCTGTATCGACATCAATCCGAAGCGATGGCCCTAGGCGCTTCGGGGAAGGACTTTATTGTCACGTCTGGCACGGGATCGGGTAAGTCACTCACATATATTGGTTCGATATTTCACCATCTTCTCGCGCACCCACAAGCAGTGGGTGTCACAGGCATCATCGTCTATCCGATGAATGCCTTGATCAACTCTCAGACGGAGGAATTCAGGCGCTATCAGACCAACTATGAGAATGCGACGGGAAAATCGTTTCCAATAACATTTGGTCAGTACACCGGCCAAGAAAAGGAGGAGCGGCGCCTCGGTATGCGCGACCAGCCCCCGCATATCCTCCTGACCAATTACATGATGTTGGAACTTCTGCTGACCCGACTCCGCGAGCGGTCTATTCGTGACGCCATCTACGGTCATCTGCGTTTCCTCGTCTTCGATGAACTCCACACCTACCGAGGGAGGCAGGGGGCCGATGTTGCCATGCTGATTCGGCGCATTCGGGCTCGCTGCCAGCACGAAGTCACCTGCATCGGCACTTCCGCCACTATGGTTTCCGTGGGCAGCATTGCCTCACAGCGCGAACAAGTAGCCCAAGTCGCCACGACCCTTTTTGGGCGCCAGTTCGCGCCCAGCCAGGTGATTAACGAGACACTAGCTCGTTCGTTGAAATTTTCGGGTTCGATGCCAACGGGTGCGGAGCTTTCATCGGCGATCGAGGCCGGCGTCGAGGATTCAGACGGGCTAGAGAGCCTCATGGAACATCCCGTGGCGATCTGGCTGGAGAACCGCGTCGCATTGGAGGATTTCGACGACCGATTGGTGCGGCGTAAGCCGCAACGGATCAGCGAGGTCGTTGCGGCTTTATCGGCGGAGTCCGGAATCGCTCCCGAGGCGTGTCTGACGTTTTTGGCGGATCTGCTGCACTGGATCAGCCTGGTCAACAAACGATTGCAGGATGTGGGTCAGCGCTATACGGTCCTTCCCTTCAAACTGCACCAGTTCATCTCTCAAACTGGGTCCGTCTACACCACCCTCGATCAAGACGAGAACCGTTTTGTTACTCTCGAACCGGGTGTATTCAAATCCGACGAGGAGGATAGGAAGCCGATCTTCCCGAACGTGTTCAGCCGCGCAACTGGCCATACTTTTGTTTGCGTATCGCGCATCGGTGACCGTTTGGAACCACGAGAATTCCGGGATGGCTCGACCGATGACGAGGACTCTACGGACGGCTACCTAATCGTGGGAGAGGATTTCTGGGACCCCGACGAGGATCTCGACTTTCTTCCGGATTCCTGGCTACGCATGACCAAAAAAGGCCCGGTCCCGGACACCAAGAAGAGGGCATTTTTTCCCACCAAGCTCTACTTCAATGAGTCGGGTCGATGCTCGGACACCGAGCAGTTGAAGTGGTGGGGCTGGTTCATGAAGGCTCCCCTGCTGTTCGACCCCACCGGCGGCGTTTTCTTCGACACCAAGACCAACGAAGGAACCAAACTGACCAAGCTGGGGAGCGAGGGCCGCAGTACCTCGACCACGATCACGAGTTTCTCGATCCTCAACCAGCTTAACGATGCAGGTTATCCGGTCGAAGACCAGAAGCTGCTGAGCTTCACGGATAACCGTCAGGATGCCGCATTGCAGGCGGGCCATTTCAACGATTTCGGTCAAGTGGTCCGCCTACGGGCGGGTATCTACAAGGCACTATTGGATGCCCCCGATCACGCGCTGACCTATGCCACCCTGGGCAAGGCGGTGTTCGATGCCCTAGCCTTGCCTTTTCTTGATTTTGCCAATCGGAACGAGGAACCGCCCCTCGCCAACGTCCGGCGTAACTACGAACAGTGTCTCCAAAGCTATCTGTGCTACCGTGCCATCGCGGATCTCAGGCGCAGTTGGCGGATTATTCTGCCAAACCTTGAACAATGCGGGCTGTTGACCATCCAGTATTTGGACTTACTGGAAGTCGCCGCGGAAGATGCCTTCTGGCAGGATACCCCTCTGTTGCAGGCGCTCCAACCGGTCGAGCGACACGACTTTCTTAGCACGCTCCTGGACTTCTTCCGGCTTGAATACGCCATTCATAGCGAGAATTTCCTCACTCTGGCCAAGATAAAGGAATCCGAAAAGCAATTCCGGGAAATGCTACGGGCACCATGGAGTCTGGATGGCAACGAAGAGCTCCGCGAGCCATTCTACATTCGCTACGACCCCCTACATCGATCGGCCAAGCTTTCCTCGAAAAGCATGGGACCGGCCAGTTCTCTAGGGAAGTTCATTAAGCTTTATGTCCGCCAGCGCGGCCTGGAGATTGACCTGAAGGGCGATAACTATAGGGCTTTTATCCTCAAGTTGATGCACCAATTGGAGCAGGCCGACTATCTGCGATCGCAAAAGGCGAGAAGCGAGCAGAACGACGACGTACCGATTTACCGACTCAAGATCGAAAAAATCATCTGGACGCTAGGTAATGGGAAGATCGTAAAGCCCGACGTGATAAAGCGGCGATCGTACAAGAACCAAGTGCCTCGTCCGAATGCGTTCTTTCGTGAAATGTACCGGCGGGATTTCTCAAAGACCAAGCGGCTGCGCAGCGAAGATCATACGGGACAACTGGGTCGGGATACCCGTATTGAACGAGAGGACCTTTTTCGGAAGGGCACGATTAGTGCGTTGTATTGTTCACCGACAATGGAGCTGGGCATTGATATCGGCGGGTTGAGTGTCGTCCATATGCGGAACGCCCCGCCGAACCCGGCCAACTACGCGCAGCGATCCGGTCGTGCAGGCCGAAGCGGGCAGGGCGCATTGATCTTTACCTACTGCTCGAGCTATTCCCCGCACGATCGACACTACTTTCAGCACCAGACCGAACTGGTCTCCGGTGCCGTCCATGCACCTAGGCTCGACCTCTGCAATCGCGAACTGCTGTCGACACATCTCAACGCTCTGGCGGTGTCCGAAATCGGTATGCCCGGGTTGGACGAGCATGCCGGCTCCAAACCCTCGATCATGCATTTGGTGTTGGACGATAACGACCAGATGGCGCTCGCTCAGGAGGTCCGATCTGGCCTCGACCTCTCTCCGAGCACCTTCACCGGACTTAAGGCGATGTTCCAGCGGGTCATCGGTGACTTTGCACCCGAACTCGAAGCGAAGGCTTCTCATTGGTATAACGATCAGTGGGTAGACCAGAACCTGGCCAAGCTGGCCGATCATGTCGACGCCTCACTGGCTCGTTGGCGCCGCTTGTACCTGTCTGCGCGGGCAATCCTGACACGCGCCACGCAGCAGATCGAAAGCGGGACCCTGAGCCTTGGTAGCGACGATTACCGCAAACACAAGCGAAATCAGGATCAGGCCACCCGCCAGTTGGATTTGTTACGCAACAATCTTGGCGGTCGATCGACCGAACTTTCCGAGTTCTACCCCTATCGGTACCTCGCCTCAGAAGGTTTCCTGCCGGGATACAACTTCACACGCCTACCCCTACGCATTTTCCTGCCGACTAGCGATGCATCCGGTGAGTTCGTCTCGCGCCCACGTCCGATCGCGTTGCGCGAGTTCGGCCCGCTCAACATCATTTACCATAACGGACGCAAGTACCGCGTTTCCCAGCTGGTCGTACAAGACGCCGAGTCCGCGCTCAGCAATGGGAAAATCAGCCGGAAGGCAGGTTACTTTCTCGCCGAGGACCAGAAGGATTTGGAAACCTGTCCGTTTACCGGTCTGAGTCTGGGCGACAACGCCAACAAGGAGCATCTGCACTACCTACTAGAAATGGCGGAGTCGCGGGCGGAGGAGGTCGACCGTATTTCCTGCGAAGAGGAAGAACGCGTCTCGCGCGGATACGAGATTCGGACCTATTTTTCGGTCGATGGGGGCCATCTGGAACGGGTCAGGAAAGCTGTCGCCCGTTCGAGTGAGAATTCACTACTTAATTTGCGATTCGTCCCCGCAGCCCGGTTGGTGCATGTTAACTGCCAATGGCGTTCCCAGCAGTCCGAGGGCTTTCCGATCGGCTTGGTTTCCGGTGACTGGCGCAGTTCCATGCCTGCTCCGGATAGCAATCTGAAAGAACAGTTTCGGCTGGTGAAACTTTGGACCTCCAACCTAGCCGATGCGCTCTACGTCGAGCCGATTGAACCACTGGGTTTGACACCGGAGGGCGTCATAACCCTCCAACATGCGCTGAAACGGGCCGTCGAGCGGGTGTTCCAGGTCGAACCCAACGAGATCGGCGTCGTCAGTGTGGGCGATCCTGCAGCACCCAATATCCTGCTCTTTGAAGCGGCGGAGGGGAGTCTTGGCATCCTGTCGCAATTTGTGACGGATGTCGGGGTTTTTCATCAAGTTGTAGCCCAAGCCACGAAACTCTGCCGCTACGACGATGAACAGTACAAGGGGCCAGCGAGCTACGACGATCTGCTGAGCTACTTCAACCAACGTGACCACAAGGTCATCGATCGCCATCTGATTAAGGATGCGTTGGAAAAGCTCCGCATCTGTACCATTGAGATCCAGACCAACACCGGGTTTGGCAGTTACGAAGAGCAATACCAAGCCTTGCTGCGGGGACTGGATCCGTCTTCCTCAACCGAGCGCACGCTGCTCGACTATCTCTACCAGCAAGGGCTCCGCCTTCCCGATGCGGCCCAGAAACGCGTCGACGGGCTTTATGTGCAGCCGGATTTCTACTATGAGCCGCGGTTCTGGGTCTTCTGCGACGGCACACCGCACGATGCGCCTGCAGTTCAAGAGGACGACCACACGAAGCGGCAAGCCATCATCGCGCGGGGCGATGAGGTCTGGGTGTATTACTACAAGGACAATCTGGCCGCAAAAGTCGCAGCGCGGCCCGATATCTTTCGGAAGGTGCGATGAGCGTAGTCTTACAACCCGGCAAGCTCGTTTCCTTGCGTGGACGTGATTGGATCGTCCTGCCGTCGGACGATCAAGATCTTTTGATCGTCAAACCGCTGGGCGGCTCGGAGGATGAGATCGCCGGGATCTATCTGCCTCTGGGGATCGCGTCCGATGAGCCGAGGGACGCTCGCTTTGCTCCGCCGATCGCCGACGACCTCGGAGATATCAGCACTGCGCGGCTGCTCTACGACTCGGCTCGCTTGGCGTTCCGGAACGGAGCCGGGCCGTTCCGCGCACTGGCCAAGCTTTCGTTCCGCCCGCGTTCCTACCAAATGGTCCCGCTGATCATGGCGTTGCGTCAGGAGTCGGTTCGTCTGCTGATCGCCGATGACGTCGGTGTGGGCAAGACGGTCGAGTCTCTGCTGATCGTCAAGGAGTTGTTGGAGCGGCGCAGGATCAAGCGCTTCGCGGTGATCTGTCTGCCGCATCTTTGCGAGCAATGGCAGGCGGAAATCCGCGCCAAAGTCGACATCGAGGCCGTCATCATCCGGTCCAACACTCAGGCGCGCCTGGACCGGCAAATCCAGGGCGACGCCAGCGTTTACGATTATTACCCCTACCAGGTCATCAGCATCGATTTCATCAAGTCCGACCAGCGGCGTGATGTCTTCATCGAGCAATGCCCGGAATTGGTCATCGTTGATGAAGCGCATACGTGTGCCCGGCCGGCGGGGGCCTCAGCCAGCCAGCAGCAGCGCTATCACTTGGTCAGCCGTCTGGCGACCAAGACCGATCAACAGCTCATCCTGCTGACTGCGACCCCGCACAGCGGCAAGCCGGAGGAATTCCAGTCGTTACTCGGTCTCGTCGGCCGGGAGTTTGAAAACCTCGACCTTCCCTCCACAACACAAGCACAGCGACGCGAGCTGGCCCGCTATTTCGTCCAGCGCAAACGGGCCGATGTCGAAAAGTGGCTCGGTGAAGATACGCCGTTTCCCGAGCGGGAAGCCTTCGAATGGCCTTATGAACTCTCTCCGGGATACTTGCGTTTCTTCGAAGAGATTCTGGATTTTGCGCGCAAGCTGATCACGTCCGATTCTGCTCAAACCAGACAAAAACGGGTGCGATATTGGACGGCTCTGGCCCTACTGCGCGGCGTGATGTCCAGCCCTGCAGCCGGCGTCGAAATGATGAATACCCGGATCTCCGGGACGGCCACCACCTCCGCGGATAATCCGGACCTGCCAATCGAACCGCTCCCGGACAGCGACGATAATCCGGTGCATGACACGGAATTCGGTTTCGAAGGGGATAATGCGCCGACGCAAGTAATCGAGCGGAATGATTGGACCAGCCACCAACGCCAACAACTTCGAGGGTTTGCGCAGCAGTTGCAGCAGTTGAATAATATCAAGGACGACCAAAAGCTCGCCTCGCTCGAACTGATCGTCGATGACTGGCTAAACGAGGGTTTCCATCCGGTGGTGTTCTGTCGGTACATCGCGACGGCCGACTATGTGGGAGAGCAGCTCGCGCCTGCGCTGAGGAAGAAGTTTCCGAAGCTCGACCTGCAGGTCATTACGAGCGAGTTACCCGACGAGGTACGGAAGCAGCGTGTGGAGGAGATGGGCAAATCCCAACTGCGGGTCCTGATCGCTACCGACTGTCTCAGCGAAGGCATCAACCTGCAGGAGCAATTCACCGGCGTGCTGCACTACGACCTGCCATGGAACCCGAACCGGCTGGAACAACGCGAGGGCCGGGTCGACCGCTTCGGGCAGTTGGCTCCCAAGGTCAAGGCCTGTCTCCTCTATGGGGCCGACAATCCGATCGACGGCATTGTGCTCGACGTCCTGCTACGCAAGGTCCGCGAAATCAAGCGGGCGACGGGAATTAACGTGCCGTTTCCGGAAGATTCTCAGACCATCATCGACACCATCACTCAGGCCTTGCTGCTCAATCCGCATCGGCACCTTGTCACCCGTGGTCCGCGCCAACAGCGTTACCAGCAACTGGAACTCGATTTCGGCGATATGGGCGAGGCTACCACCGCCAAGGCGAACGTGACACGCAAAGTGGAAGAGGCAGCGGAGCGCGAGAAGGTGTCGCGCAGCATCTTCGCCCAGAATGCCATCAAGGCTCAGGAGATCGAAGCCGATCTGCGGGAAGTGGACGAGGCTATCGGGGACCCCAAGGCAGTGGAAGCCTACGTGACCGCGGCGCTGAACGCGTTGCTTGGCGTCCAGATCACGCCGGACACCAAGGGCTACCGCATCGTCACGGGAAACATGCCACCGCAACTGCGTGATCTGCTGCCGGCCAGAGACCCAGTCAAGGTCAGTTTCCATTCGCCTACGCCCGAGGGCTATCACTATCTTGGCCGAAATCATCGGTTCGTCGAGCAGCTTTGCCAGTTGGTGATGGCGAATACGCTGGAGCGGATCGACAAGCGGGCGGCGCGAGCGGCCGTGATTCGCACCCGGCAGGTCGGTATCAAGACCACGCTATTGCTGTTCCGGTGCCGCAACGTGATCGAAGAAGCGAAAGGCCGGAATCAGATCGTCGCCGAAGAAATGCTACTCTGGGGTTGGCGGGGCACTCCACGGCAGCGGGAATTTCTCGACCACGCCGCGGCCAAGCAACTGCTGTCCGAAGCTCGGGCATCGTCGGACCTTTCGCCCCAAGCACGGGCCAGTTTCCTGGACAACGAACTCAGGCTGCTCGATGAGCTGGAAGTCGAACTTGATGCCGTCGCGGAGCAGCAGTCGAAGCGTCTGGTCGAAGCTCACGAGCGTTTCAGCGCGCTAATGGATCGCCAACGCTTCCAGGTCGTCTATCCTGTGTTGCCGATGGATATGCTCGGTGTTTACATCTTGCTGCCGGAATAAGGGTGGGGGTAAAAATCGTAATGAGCCAAGTGCCCAGCGACCCGGCGTTCACAGTTTCGGCATTAGCAACCGAAACCGCCGACGCGCAAAGACCCTGAACCTTCAGAGAGCGGTTCGAACACGGAGTGGCAAAGCAACCTCAAACACAACAGTGTGCGTCCGTAGCTGAGGAGCGACAATGCAAAACACGATAATGATCGACTGTCCCCCGGAATTGTTGTTGGGTCTTCATCTGAACGCGGAAGGCTTCGCCGACTACTTGAAGACACAGGCTTCGATCAGCTTATTCAAGGAAGGCAAGCTGTCGTCCGGTGCGGCTGCCGCGTGGTTAGGGATCGCGCGAGTCGAATTTCTGCGGATGGCCTGTGAGGCTGGAGCAACCTTGCTCGAAGATACCGCCGATGACTTGGGACGGGAAACGGCGTTGTTGTGATCGTTTTCTCCAACACCACGCCCATCATCGCGCTGAGCAGTATTCAGCGCTTGGATCTGCTGCCGAGCGTGTTCGGGCGTATCCGCGTGGTGACCGAGGTGGTCGACGAATGCGAGGCTGGCGGCCGTATCGCCGTTCCCGATCTTCGCCAAATCCACTGGATCGACATCGTTGAATCCACACCCATCGTACATCCCACCGCGTTGCTCGAACTGGACAAAGGGGAGAAACATACGCTGGACATGGCCAAGAAACTGCAGGCCGACTGGGTCATCATCGACGAGAAGATCGGTCGCAACTTGGCCGAATACCTTGGGCTGCGTGTAACTGGAACGCTCGGGGTACTGCTAAAGGCCAAGCAACAAGGCTCGATCCCCTCCTTCCGGGACTGCGTGAACGCCATGCGGGCGCAGGGCCTTCGGTATCATCCATCGCTGGTGGACAAATTAGCCGAGGGAATCGGCGAGACGTGAGCTATCCGTCCATCCGCATCGAAGGTGCCATCCTATCGCCCGACATCCTGGAGCGGATCGAGGAGTCCCCGGGCCAGCGAGCCGCCGACTTCGGCCTGGAAAGCTCGGTCAAGGTCAAGGACGAGATTGCCCGCGCCTGGGCTGATGCGCAGGACTACTGGCGCATTTTCCAGCGTAAACTCGAAACTCTGCGGCCCGAATCACCGGCAACCACCGAAACCCGGCAGCAGTGGATCATGCCGTTGTTGGGACTGCTCGGTTATCAGCTGGAGTTTCAGTCGGGCGGTGTCGAGTTGAATGGCAAAAAGTATCCGATCTCGCACCGCGTGACCAATCGGGGGAGTACCCCCATCCATATTCTCGGATGTCGCGAGCCGGCCGGGCTGGACCGCAAGCCGGAAAAAGCCGCATCGCGCATGTCGGCGCATGCAATGGTGCAGGAATATCTGAACCTCACGGACCAAGTCTACGGACTGGTCACCAACGGCCGCATCCTGCGGCTGCTGCGCGACAGCTCCCGATTGATCAAACTGACCTATCTGGAATTCGACCTCGACCGCATCTTCACCGACGGTCTGTTCGCGGATTTCGCGGTCATGTACCGCCTCCTGCACGCTTCCCGGTTGCCCACCTTGTCGGAGAGCAACGCTGAAAGTTGGATTGAGCGCTACCATCAGGACTCCCTCGATTCCGGAGCGCGCATCCGCGACGGTCTGAGCCGTGCGGTGGAAAGCGCGATTCGCGATTTTGCCAACGGCTTTCTGCAGCATCCGGACAATGACACACTGCGACAGCTGATCGCTGCCGGGAGGCTCACTCCGGACACCTACTACCAACATCTGCTTCGCCTCATCTACCGCATCCTGTTCTTGCTGGTCATCGAAGAACGTGACCTGGTGTTTCCGTCCACGACGGAAGCCAAACAACGCGATATGTACGACCGCTACTACAGCTTGCAGCGCCTGCGCCGCCTTTCCGAGAAGCGCTACCTGGCCGACCCACGCCGACACGACCTTTGGCTCTCGCTTCGGGCGACCTTTCGCCTGTTCGAGGCCGGCGGGCCTGGCGAAAAGCTGGGTCTGCAACCCTTGGCCGGAGATTTGTTCGGCCCCCTGGCAATCGGGCCTCTCGCTTCCTGCATGCTGGGAAACAACGTATTGCTTGGCTGCCTGCGCTCCCTCGGTGTCTATCAGCACCCTGACAACTGCCAACTGATCCGCGTCAACTATGCCGCCTTGAATGTTGAGGAATTCGGGTCGGTCTACGAAGGTTTGCTCGAATATCAGCCCGTTTTCGTGGGACCTCCTGGCCCATTACCGGGGCAAGGACTGGCGATGGGAAGCATTACCTTCGACTTCGCGCAAGGCGGTCAGCGCGCCGCGACCGGCTCGCACTACACTCCGGACGATCTGGTGCAGCCGCTACTGCAGCATTCGATCGATTATCTGATCGCCGATAAGCTCAAAGAGTCCGATGCGGAACGGGCCTTATTGTCTCTGCGCGTCGCCGACATTTCCTGCGGCTCCGGCCACATCTTGCTGGCTGCCGCCCGGCATATCGCGACCGAGCTCGCCATCGTCCGAACCGGCGAGGAGCAGCCGTCGCCGCTCGCCGTGCGTGAGGCCCTGCGCGAGGTGATCCGTGAATGCATCTACGGAGTTGATCTGAACCCGCTGGCGGTGGAACTCTGTAAGGTGGCTCTGTGGCTGGAAGCCCACATCCCCGGCGAACCGCTGAACTTCCTCGATCACCACATCAAATGCGGCAACGCCATCGTCGGGTTCGCGCATCGCGACGAACTGGAACGCGGCGTTCCCGATGAAGCCTTCGCGACCCTGCCCGGCGACGACAAAGACATTGCTTCGCTTTTTCGCAAACGAAACAAGGAGGAACGCGGCAAAGGAGGACTAGTGCACTTGGACTTCAGTCCAGAAATCCGGAAGCAGTTCGAAGCGATGCTAAAGCGCTGGAGGGAACTCTCCGCCTTGCCGGAACAGACTCCGGAACAGATCGAAACCAAGAAGCGGCGCTTCCAAGAATTCACCCACGGCCAGGATGCGCAGATTCTGAGTGAAATTGCCTCTGTTCCTGTCGCGCAGTTCTTTCTGCCGAAAACCCAGGTGAACAAACAGGCGATCATCACGGATGCCGAATACCGCCTGTACCGCACCGGTCAACGCGCTCCCCAAGGTCAGGGCGTCGGCGCAGCCTCAGCACTTGCAGCGGAGAAACGCTTCTTTCATTGGTTTCTGGAATTCCCGGAAATCATGGAACGCGGCGGTTTCGACTGCGTGCTCGGTAATCCTCCATACCTCGGACGCGCTGGCATCAGATCCGCTCACGGGAATGCTTTCTGCGCCTGGGTCCAGTGGCAATATGCCCCGGCAGGAATAAGCGACCTAATAGTGTATTTTGTTCAACGGATATATGATTTGCTACGACCGAAGGGATTCGCGGGGCTAATCACAACGAATTCCATCAAGGATGGTGATGTCCGCAAAGATGGATTGGACATTGTAACCAGTCGGGATGGGCAAATTATATTCGCTATTTCCGCCACCCGCTGGCCCGGCCGAGCGAATCTATTTGTGTCACTTCTGTCGCTACACAAAGGATCTTGGAAGGAAAAATCAAGATTACTTGATGGGAGGGAAGTACCACATATCAGCACTCTGTTTCAGGGTTACGCCGACCTAGGCGAACCTAAACTAATGAACGATAACAAAGGGCGCATGTGTGTTGGAACATTTTTCATGGGAAACGGCTTTTTGCTCGACCATAAATCTGCTGACGAAATGCTTAAAAAAAACCCGAAGTTGTCAGAAGTAATTTTCCCTGTTATCAATGGCTCAGAACTTAACTCTGAACCCGAGCAGAGCCCCGGCCGCCAGATCATCAACTTCTTCGATTGGCCGCTCTCAAAGGCTAATGGTTACGGTGAGGCGTTTTTGCAGGTTGAGAGCAAGGTAAAACCCTATCGGGAAGCCAAAGCTGCCCCAGGTAATTGGTGGCAGCATTGGCGTCCGCGGTTGGAACTCTACAAAAAGATAAGAAATAGCCCGCGCTGTTTTGTTGCCGCCCGAACCACCAAACATCTCAATTTCTCCGCAGCCATTACTACGGTAATATTCACCGATGCAACTTACGTTTTTACTACGGACCGTTGGGACCTCTACGCCGTCGTCCAATCCACCGTACACGAAGTCTGGGCGCGGAAATACAGCGGCGCGCTGAAACAAGATCTCCGCTACTCGCCTTCGGACTGCTTCGAAACCTTCCCGTTCCCTGCGGGTCTCTGGCTGGCTGACAATCCCGCGCTTGCGGACATCGGCGAGCGCTATCACGAGCACCGCCGCGCCCTGATGCGCCAGCTTTGGCTCGGCCTGACCGACATTTACAACCTATTTCACACCCGCGACCTGACCACGGACCGCGTCGCCAAAGTCAGCAAAAAATCGCCGGAGGAGTCTGAACGCGGCTATCAGGGTATCCTGGACCTCCGCGGCCTTCACCGCGAACTCGACTGCGCCATCCGCGACGCGTACGGCTGGACAGATCTCGATCTCGGGCACCACTTCCACGAAATCGAAACCCTCCCCGAGAACGACCGCATCCGCTACACGATCAGTCCCTCGGCACGTAGGGAAATCCTGAAACGCCTGCTGCAACTCAACCACAAACACGCTGTCCAGGAAGCCGCAACACCAACCAAGAAGGCGCGCACGCGGGCACGCAAAGCGAAGGCTGACGATTCAACCGCGGATCTGTTTGAATGACTTCCGTGTCTTTTTCCATCTATCTGTGCCAGCGATGGCTCCGGCGACATCACCGGCCGTCTTGCAAGAGGCTTGGCTAAGCATGGCCCTCGACTACCGCATGGTCGCTCGAAAACTGCAGGAAGCAAGAGAACTTCTTTTATTCTTTCCCTCGGAGGTTGCCGAGGGTACCGGGATTTCCGAGATCCGGCTGAGGCAAATTGAAGCAGAAGAAGTGCGACCATCGGGTGATGAGGTGCTGATTCTTTCCAGCTTCTACCGGCATGACTTTCGGGATTTCCTGGATGATGGCCGTCCTGCGCCTTTCGAGCAGACTGAGATACTCTATCGACGTCATGGCGATGCGTTCACGCCGCAGGATCGGCGAGCCATACAGGAGTTTCTGTATCTCTGCGAAGTTGAGGCGTCACTGGAACAAGAACTTGGCATTGCCAGGCACTCTTTTTTCTTCGCTCCTCAAGGTACGCTGCTCAAGGGCCACGGCGAACGCGCGGCCCGAGCCTTGCGCACTTCGCTGGGATACGCCTCGAATGCAATCCCGCGAGATGTCTTTGAAGACTTTCGGCGGATCGGCTTACATGTATTCCGACGACGGTTGGCTAACTCGGAGATTTCAGGCCTTTATATCGAACATCCGATTGCAGGACACTGCATCCTCGTCAACTACGACGAAGACATCTATCGGCAGCGCTTTTCCGTCGCGCACGAAGCGGCCCACGCGATTTTCGATTCCTCCGAGGCGGTGATGGTGAGCTATCGACCTAGAGCGTCTCGTTATGATCCCAAAGACCTGAAGGAAATTAGAGCCAACCGTTTCGCTTCCTGTTTTCTGATGCCACCCGATCAGTTGCCGAAAGTGTCGAACTGGACTGCAGAGCAATCGATTCAATGGGCGCAACAATTCCGAGTCAGTACAACCGCGCTGTCCATCGCATTGGCGGAGGCGGGGCGCATAGACCAAGCTGCGGCAAAGATGATCCGGTCGGTCCGCGTACCCCGTGCAGAGAAGGTCGATCCGGAAGCACCAGACCATCTTACTGGCAGACAACAAGAACGTCGCCGAGCCCTGCTCGAGTTGGGACTATCCGACCACTACGTCAACTTGTGTTTTGATGCGTACCAAGGAGGGGTGATTTCAGCGGGCCGGCTCGGCGAAGTTTTGTTGGCGGATCACGATGAGACTCGTGAAATATCGGCCCTATACGGTCGTGCTATCCGCCATGGCCATTGATCCTCGCCATTTCTCGAAAGCAGCGGTCTCCGATACGTGCTCGGTGTGGAACGTGCTGTCGTCGCTAACGTTGTTCCGCGCCTCTCTCGGTGCCGGCGCCCATTTCTGCATTACACCCATGGTTCTGTATGAATGCCAGTATAAACCTCGCAAACATATGAACGATGCGAAAATCGAGATGATGAAGCGCCTGAACGAGGCCCGCGAAGGTGGCGCTTTCCCCATTCAGGCGTGCGACCTGGATGACCTGGCAACGCTGGTACTACAGGCACCAAAGGGCCTCGGCAGCGGGGAACTCTCCTGCATTGCGGCCGCTTACCGAATTCGAAGCATCGCGTTCATGACAGACGAGAAGCAGGCGCGGCATTTCGCGTCGAATGGTCTCGGACGGAATGTCGAGACGACCCCCAAACTTTATGCGTGGCTGCATTATCACCAGCATCTGACTGATGTCGATCATCACGACATTGTTCGCGAGCACGAACTCTACGAGTCGCGCCCACTTACGTCGTTCTTCACAGAGGCCTACGGTGAGGCACTTCGTTGTCGTCTGATGGACCGATCAACTCCTTCCGCGGAATGAACTTACTCGTGGGGTAGCGAGGGCACACGCGAATTTTGTCAAGCCGAGGTGCTGTCGAAACGTCTTGCGCGCATCTCAGTGATGCGTCGCACCTCGCCGGCTTTGGGCTCCGTTCTGGTAACAGAGCGGGTGAGGGCTGAGGTCGCTGCGGAGCCGGCTTCGGAATCCCGTTGGAACAGGTGGTGTAGAGCGATCGAAATCAGGGGCCGAATGCCGTCGAAATTCGCTCCGTGGGTAACGCCCAATTGTTCCCGCTGCGTGAAGCCGCGAGAGTCTTGGCATCGGGTGCCGCAAATATTGTCTGCCCCGATTTTGCCCGATTCATATGCATGCCAATGATTGTAAATGACTGAAAACGTGGCAACGGGCGATCCGGTCATTTATAAAAAACAATAGCCTACAGATTTACATAGCCTTCACACGGCAGGGGTCGTAGGTTCGAACCCTACACCGCCCACCATTTTCAAAAGCCTTGCCCCGTTTAGGCGGCCTGGTACACGCGGCGCAGGACTGTAGACGGACGATTCGACACGTTCGTCAGTAGGTCCACACAGTGAAACAAGCGTTCCACCGTGGCCCGTGAATAATGGTGCGTCACCGTTCGCCGTTTGTGTCCAAGCAGGTCTGGGATATCCTCCATGGGAAGGCCCGCATCCCGCAACTGCACCGCGAAGGTGTGGCGCAGATCGTGGACGCGAACATCCGATAATTCCACGCCCGCCCGTTCCATTTTCCAGGCCCGGTTGTTCATCCGATCGATCCGGTGTCCCCGGTAGGTGAACACCCAGTCGCTGGACTTTCCGCGTTCGGCATCAACCACCGATTGTGCGAAGCGGTTCAGCGGAACCATTTTTTCCTCCCCGTTCTTGGTGATCGTCTCCGGCAGGATGAACACCGAACGGTCGTCCATGGCATGTTCCCATTCCCAGCGTAGCCCGCAGATCTCCTGATCTCGGCAGCCGGTGTTGACGGCAAACAAGGCCATGCAGGCCAGGTAGTCGGGCAACTGCCTGAACAGGACCTCCTGCTCTTGCCAGGTGCAGATCGCGGCCAGCCCGCTGTGGCCGCTGTTCCGCCACAAGCCCTGGCAGAAGCTGCTCAAGGACACCTGGGCCAAGCTGGAAAAGGGCGACTACGACTGGGCGCACCTCGCGATGAACTACTGGCCCGAGCGGGTGCGCGAGAAGTCCAGGCACGACAAGTCGCTGGCCATCGCTCACGGTCTGGAAGCCTTGTACGTCGAGCCGGCCTCCGCGCCGAAGAAAGCGCGGGGACGCAGGCCGCTGTAATGTATCCACTCACTCCCCCAGCCGATCGGCAGGCGGAGCGGGACTGGGGCGGCGAGACCGTCTGCGGGAGGGATCCCGCAGCCGAGCCTTGTACTTTGTTTCGCGTGATGGCTAGCTCTGGAATGCAGGGGGGAGCTGAACGGTTACACTGTGACGGTGCCCAGAGAATGAGCTCTGACGGGCACGTCACACGACTGACTGGAGGTAATGCGATGCAAGCACAAAGATTCGTTACGCGTATCGTCGACTGCAACCTGTCCCTCCAGCTTCCGGAAAGCTTCAATCATCAACGCGTTGAGGTTATCGTTTTGGAACTGGACGATGGCGAACCGACGCCGACACGACGCGAACCCCACCCGGACATTGCGGGTCGCGTGCAGATCATCGGTGATATCGTCTCTTCCGTTCCCGAAGAAGCGTGGGATTTGCCGCGGTGATCGTACTGGATACCCACGTCTGGCTCAGGTGGATTCAGAAGGATCACACCCTGCTCAAGTCGCACTGGGTTGAGCAAATTGCTGACTCCGAACGGGTGGGCGTGTCTGCAATCTCCTGTTTCGAGGTGGCTTGGCTGGCGCAGCATGCGCGCATTCAGTTACCTGAGCCCCTGGATAGTTGGTTTGAAAAGGCACTTGCTGGATCTTCTATCGACCTCATCGCCCTAACCCCGCAGATTGCGCATATCGCGGTGCAGTTGCCTGAACATCATCGCGACCCGCAGGATCCTCTCATCATCGCTATAGCCTTGGCTCACGATGCCATGCTGATCTCGGCTGACGAGAAATTCCCGCTTTACAATGAGCTGCAAGGTCGCTTGCTCTGATGAGGCGATCTAGCGCCGTTACCAACCTAATTCGTCTGGTAATGAGAGTCAGGGATCTGGAGGACGTGGAACCCAATCGCCGATTGCGGGTTGTCGATCACGAAGCGCCGTTTCATGCGCCACAAAACTGCTTGTCGTGAATTCATGATCTACGAGTCGCGGAGTAACCATTCACTCCCCCACCCGATTGGCCGCCGGAGCGTGACTGAGGCGGCCAGACCGTCTGCGGGCAGCACCCCGCAGCCGAGCCTACCGGGAGGTATTCAGGGCGCGTGTCGACTTCCCAGCCGAACAGGCAACAGACGGGCTGTGAACGATGACGGTCGCACCAACGGCCTTGCCAAACTGTGCGCTTGGACGGCGGCAGGCGTGCTGATGGAGGGCCTCAGCCATGGGAATGTTTGACTCATTGCACATCGAGCTGGATGGCCGTGATCTGGAGATTCAGACGAAACGCTTCGAGTGCTCTTTGGGCGATTACCGGCTGGGCGACTGGATCGCCGGCAGTTTGCCGGGCGTTCGCGTCTATTTCGATCTGCTCCGGCTGGATACAGCGGGCCAACGCGTTTACGGCGCCGATGCCGAGTGTGCGCGCCAGATGACGGTGTTCATCGTCCTGACCCAGGGCGTCTTTGTCGACTACTTGGTCAATGAAGGCGAACTGGCGGCGGAAGCCATCGAGACCGTCCTGCGCGAGCTGCGGGAACGCTGGAGCGATTCGGCGCGCCTACAAGCGTTTTTGGTTGAGACCTTGCGGACACAGCAACAGCGGATGGTCGCCCTCCAACAACGGCTTGGCCGCGTCCAGTCGATCGTCACCACCGCGCGCCGCCTGAAGGCTGGAGAGGCGCTCGACGGCATATTCGGTTTGATCCACGAAGAAGACCGAAAATTGGCGGCGGGGGACGACCCGTTGGAGGTGATCGCCTGGGTTCTGAGCGATATGGCGCCCGGCGCGCCATTCTGTGGGGAATGCACGGCTCCCGATCCGCTTGAAGAATATCGGCTCTAAAAGGGGCGGCAGAGGACACCAGCATATGGGAACGCACCACTCCGGATTGGGCATCCCCCGAATCGAATCGCTCAAGGTTGAAAACTACCGGGCCTTGCGCAGTGTCGAGCTCGGAAGGCTGACCCCGGTGACGGTCCTGTTGGGCCCGAACGGCAGTGGCAAGTCGACGGTGTTCGATGTGTTCAACTTTCTGTCGGAATGTTTTCAGTTCGGCCTCCGTCACGCATGGGACAGACGTGGACGCGGCAAGGAGTTAAAAACCCGTGGCTGCGACGGTCCGATCAAGTTCGACCTGAAATACCGCGAAAGGCCCGGGACACCTGTCATCACTTACCACCTGGCGATCGACGAGGGCGGCAAGGGGCCGGAAGTCGTCGAGGAATTTTTGCAATGGAAACGTTCGAGCCATGGTCGGCCGTTTCGGTTTCTCGAGTTTGCCCGTGGCGAAGGGGCCGCCGTCAGTGGCGAAATGCCGGATGAGGATGACCGGCGCGTGCCGCAGAAGCTCCGGTCTCCCGATCTGATTGCCGTAAGCACCTTGGGACAGTTTGCTGACCATCCCAGGGTTGGCGCGCTACGGGAGTTTATAACCGATTGGTATGTGTCTTATCTGGCGATAGACCAGACGCGGAGCCAGCCCGAAGCCGGTCCCCAGGAACGCTTGAGCAAAGGGGGAGAGAACCTTCCGAATGTCATCCAATACCTTAAAGAGCAGCACCCCGAACGTTTGGAGCATATTTTCTCGGTTCTGAGGCAACGTATTCCCCGTCTGGAGCGAGTCGATGCCGAGCCTATGCCGGATGGCCGGCTATTGCTGCAAATCAAGGATGCGCCCTTTGAGCAGCCGGTGATGTCCAAGTTCGTCTCCGACGGTACGATGAAAATGCTGGCCTACCTGACCGTTCTGTACGACCCGGAGCCACCGCGCTTCATCGGCATCGAGGAACCCGAAAATTTCCTGCATCCACGTCTGCTACCCGAGTTGGCGGAGGAATGCCGGGCTGCCTCAGAGCGGTCACAGTTACTGGTCACTACACACTCCCCGTTTCTGCTCGATGCGATGCGCGCGGACGAAGTGAGAGTTCTCTATCGCGATGACTTGGGATTCACGAAGGCCGTGCGCGCCGTCGATATCCGCGGCATCCCGGAATTCATTCAGGCGGGAGCATCGCTCGGTCACCTCTGGATGGAAGGCCATTTTGGCATTGGCGATCCGCTCGTCAATCAGGGTGGTCCGCGGTCTCAGAAGAGGGGCGGGGCTTGATGTTGGGGAAGCTGATTGTCCTGGTCGAAGAGTATTCTATGGAAGCCACGCTCGAACTGATTCTCCCCAAGCTTTTGGGGGACACGGCATTCGAGATTCATCGCTTTCGCTGCAAGGATGATCTGCTGAAGCAGTTGCCGGCCCGGTTGAAGGCCTATAGCGCCTGGCTCCCAGCTGATTGGGCGATACTGGTCCTTGTGGACCGCGACGATGACCACTGTGAGCAATTGAAAACGCAGTTGGAGCACATCGCGAAAGTGTCCGGTTTGCTCACCAAAACCGCTGCAGGCGATGGCAATCGCTTCCAGGTGGCGAATCGTATCGCTATCGAGGAACTTGAATCATGGTTCTTCGGCGATTGGCAGGCGGTGCGAAATGCCTATCCTCGGGTGGCTGCGACCACTCCCCAGAAAGCCGCTTATCGCGATCCGGATGCAATCGCGGGGGGTACCTGGGAGGCCATGGAACGCGTACTCCAGCGGGCAGGTTATTACAGGACCGGGATCAGAAAGTTGGAGTTAGCGCGTTCGATCGCGCCACATATGGAACCCGCGCGGAATGCGTCGCACAGCTTCCATATGTTCTGCCAGGCCGTGTCAGCGGCGATGGCCTGGAGCTGAGTAATGAGGTTATCGAACAATGTTTGCGACAAGTCCCCGAAAATGGTCTCGTCTCCCCGGTCCCGCCGCGCTCCGTCAGCATCTCGGAGCAGTGAATGTTTAAGGGAGTACGTCGCAAGATGTTGACCGAGCTTGCCTCCAAAGTGCTGCCGAGCGTCTGGTTGCAGCAGCGCACGAGCCGATAAAGGTGATTCTGTTCGGGTCCTATGCGCGCGGTGACGCCCGCGAGGATTCCGATCTCGACCTTTTGCTCGTTGAGAAGGAGGTTCCTGATCCGACGGGCGAGTACCTTCGGTTGCGGGAGGCGCTGGGACCCATGCGCGTCGGAGTGGATCTGCTGATCTACCCCCGGGAAGAGTTCGAGCGGCGCTATGACTGGTGCAGCACGCCGGTCTTCGGGGCCGTTCGGGAAGGACGAGTGTTGTATGACGCCGCAGCTTGATGAGGCCGGGCAATTGCTCGGTGCGGCTGAACGTGATGTCGTCGCGTTCCAGATCCTCGCCGCGAACGCCGCAGCTCCGCCCGAGATCGTTCTATCCCATGCCCAGCAGGCGGTCGAGAAATTCATCGAGGCCGTCTTTGCCGCTCACGGATTGGTCTATCGTCGTACGCATTGCGAAAGTGCCTTGAGACCAAGGGCGATGTGTTTAGGTTGGTGTGACAAGATCTGTAGCCATGGGCGTCCTGTGTCGGACCATGCCAATGGGCCTTTGTGTGCGCTGCACGGAGTGGGCATAGGGCGCATTTCAGTGGCCGAGCAACACGCGTTCGACGAACCTGTGGACTAGCCCGTTCGACTCCGGCGTCTCTGCAGCCGCGTTCAGAACACGCTCCAGGTGGGCATCGTCCTGGGTGTATTGCGCCTTGTAGATCGTCAGGCGTTCCACCAGGCGGGCGCGACTGACCTCCGGGTGGAACTGGAACGCCCAGAACGGCCCTTCCCCAACGCGAAACGCATGAAGGCATCGGTCGGAGTAGGCCAGTGGCAGACAGCCCGCCGGGACGCGAGTCGCGCGCTCGCGGTGCACCGATACCGCCAGAAAACCGTCCGGCACATCGCAAAACAGGGGGTCGCCACCCGCGTGCTTGGTAAGACGGATCGGGATCGTGCCCATCTCGAAGTCTCGGTCGTCGCGAATGATGCGCCCGCCCAGCGCCAGCACGGCGAGTTGGAACCCGAAGCAGGAGGCAAACACTGGAAATCCGCCCATGGCCCAGCGGCGCGTCAGTTCGATGCAGGACCTGATGAACGGGTAGCGTTCCGGCTCGAGCACGCTGGCCTCGCTGGCACCGCCAACGAACAGCGCGTCGTAGCCGTCTGCCACGTCGGGTGGGAAGTCGGGCTGGTCGAACGCGTTCAGCACGTCGATCTGGCTGGCTTCGAGGCCGCTGTAGTCACAGAAGCTCGCGTACTCCTCCGCGCGTACCCGGGGGTCATCGCGAATCTGCAGCAACAGGACACGCAGGTCGGCGCGAGTGCTGCACCGCAGGCCAACACGCGGCAACGGAAGCCGGCGTGCATACCGCATCGGCAACGTCAGCCCTCCTGAATCCAAAGCGCCACCGGAAATGCCGCGAAAATTTTCGCCGCCGGAACGCGCCCGGCTATCCGAATGCCGAAGCGCCGGCCCGTGAATACGTCCCGGAAGACGCCGAGCGCGGACCGCGGCCAGGGAATGAAGGTATCCGACCAGATCTCCGGATCGTTCAAGGTGCCGCCGCGCCCGAGCAGGCTGCGGGTCCAGCGCGGTACCGCAACCCAGATCATCCGCTGCTGGTACGTGCGGCTGAAGGCGCACACGTGGTGACTCCGCTGGCCTTCCACGAATACTGGCTGATAGTCGGCGTGCTTGAATAGCTCCGGGTAGCTCAGACGGAGTCGAAGCGCGCGGCGCGTAACGTACAGTTTGATGCGCCCGTCTTCCATTGAGTCCTGCATCTGCGTCAGTCGAGGGCCGAGAGCATCCGGTGAAAGGGTATCCCAGGACCGCTGCTCGTCGAGCAGTTGCTGTCGCAGCGCGTAATCCACGCCGCGACGATTGTCCGGATCGACCAGGCTGAAGTCCCACAGCTCCTGCCCCTGATAGATATCGGGCACGCCCGGTACGGTGAGCTTCAGCAGTAACTGGCTCAGACTATTGAACAGCCCGTGACGGACAAGGCTGGCCACGAACGACTGGAAATCCCGGCGGAAAGCGCCGGATTCCGCACCGCACAGCAGTGACCCGAGAAAAGCCAGGGTCGCCTCCTCATAATCGTCATTCGGGTTCAACCAGCTGGTAAAACGCTTGGCCTCCCGCATGGCCTTCAGGAGATATGCTTCGACGCGGCCCCGATAGTCCTGGAGCTTATCGCCCTGCACACCCCCGAATGGCCAGGTACCGACCAGGGTCTGGTAGATTAGATACTCGTCGCTGGGATGCGGTGCGGGATCCTGCGCGATGAGACGATGCAGCGGCCGGTTCAATTCGCGCCAGCCGGTAACCCGATCCCGCCATTCATCACCAAGCTCCGACAGCACATTCAGCCGTGCACGGACGTCCTCGGAGCGCTTGGTGTCGTGAGTCGAGGTCGCCAGCAGGCTGTGGGGCCAATGTTCCGCTCGCGACTGGTTGGCGCGATGGAAGTCCGCGACACTGCACCCGAAGCGCCGGGGATCACTGCCCACCTCGTTCAGTGAGACAAGCCTATGGTATCGGTAGAACGCGGTGTCTTCGACGCCCTTGGCCATCACCGGGCCGGTCAGTTGCTGGAAGCTCATCGTAAACGCAACGGTGGCTCTCTGATAGGTCTCGGGCTTTCCCTCGGCTTGCCGCGTCAGCAGAACGTCCCCGATGAAATTGAACACGGAGATGTCGTCGGCGCGACTGCATCGCTTCGCTCCGGCGACGGCACGCTCGATGGCCGCGATGTCAGGTGCGGCAATATCCCGATTCCTGACATAGCTGCGGTACACCGGATAGCAGCTGATGATCTCCCGTAGGGCATCCCGCAAGCTGTTCAGCGTGAAGTCACGCGTCGTGCGGTCGGCCTCCGCGATGCGGCGCAGTTGGTTGGCCAAAACCGTCAACTCGCTGGATAGCGCAACCCGAAGGATCATGCGCTTGGATTGATAGACCAATCGGTCGAAGTCGGTCTCGCCGTCTGCGAACTCCGCCCACAGATCGGAGAACGCCGATTCCCCATATGGGCAGATGCACAGTTCGTTGAGCTGACGCAGGAAATCGTAGCCCGTCGTGCCATGCACTGGCCACGTCGCCGGCAGTGCCTCGTCGCACGCCAGTATCTTCTCGGCGACCACGAAGAACCTTGGGACAGCGGCCGCGGCACCTTCAGCTCCTCGCGCCGCGGCCTCGGGCGCACCCGCCAGCTCCGCGATCCGGTGTTGCAGATTCTCAAGATAGCCCAGCGGATCGTAAAGACCGTCGGGGTGATCGATGCGCAGCCCGGAAACCTTGCCACCGGCGATCAGGTTCAGGACGAAAGCATGGGTCGCGTCGAAGACTGCCGCGTGTTCCATGCACAGACCCGCGAGATCATTGATGTCGAAAAAACGCCGGTAGTTGATGTCGTCGGCCGCGACACGCCAGTAGGCGAGTCGGTAGGCCTGCCTTTCCAACAGCTCGTGCATCAATTCGAAACTGGCGGGAACGCCCGGGATACCGTTGAAAAGCTCGAGGTTGCGGCCAATGAACTGGGCTATGTCCGAGCTGGCCCGACATAATGCGGCCAGATGGCCCTTGTGCACTTCCTTATCGCGATGCCGCTCTTCGTGGGCTCCCGGCGACAGCTCCGAACGTGGTGGCAAATGCCCGAACGCGGTGATCAGGCTTTGAAATTCGATCAGCGGGTGGTGATCCGCACCGACCGCAGCTTCCAGTTGGTCCAGGCGGTAACCTAGAATCACCGGATATTCGCGGGGATCGACCGGAAAGCGATGCTCGCCATACAGGAAGTCGAAGCGCCCCGTTTCGCCATCGAAGGCCAACTGAATCTCACCGGCTTCCAGGGCGATGCCGTAGGGTGAGCCCAGGGCCGGCAACAGAACCTTATCCCGAAGATTCTCGCTGATCGGCGACCATTCGATGTCGAAAAAATCGGCGAAATCGGATGCCGGCCCGTTCTCCAGCACATCCATCCACCACCGGTTGTCACTCCCCATGACCCCCATGTGGTTCGGCACCAGATCGATGATCTGCCCCATACCGAAACGATCGAGTTCGGAAAGAAAATGTTCGAATTCCTCGGGACTCCCGATCTCCGGATTGACGGCGCCATGATCCACGATGTCGTAGCCGTGGCGACTCCCGGGACGGGCTTTCAGATAGGGCGAGGCATAACAATGGCTGATGCCGATCTCACTGAGATAGGGCAACAGTTCGGCCGCCTGCCGAAACGTGAAGTCACGATTGAATTGGAGGCGATAGGTAGCCTCGGGAATACTGTACCGGACTCGCGGCGACGCGGACGCCTGCGGCTGGCGGGATACGCGGGCCGATCTGTCCAGCTCGCTGAACACCGTCGCCAGGGCGTCGAACTGGGCCTCCTTCCGCCAGTCGTCCAGATCCAGGCGCAACTTGCGTCGCCAGTTGGGGTAATCGGGTGGGGCCCCAGGCAGAAATGCCCGCTCGCGTTGACTGAACAGGTCTTCGGGATTGACGAGGAGCGCGGCGGCGGGGAATTCCGCCAACAGCCTGTAGACGGCGCGCACCAGGGCGGGCGTCATATCCGGTGCCGAGATCGGGTCGAGGGTGATCTCCGGTGGCAGCAGCCGTCTTTCGTCGAGGCGGGCCAGCAGCCGGGCCCGCTGCAGCGCGCGTGCGCTGATCTCTTGTACGCGGGCGGCATCGTCGTGAAAAAGCCCGAGCGATCCAAGCTCATCCAGATCGATCCCGAGCCAGAATCCGCACAGCGGTGGCTCGCCCAGCAGCGCAGTGGCGATCATCTGGTCAGTCGGGTGATCGCGCTGGACTTCCGGTTTACCTCGCCGCAACTCACCGAGCAGCGATCCGACGGTCAGGTATCCGCAGTCCTGCAATTCGGCAACGGCCGCCGAGCACTGGAGGCTGCCGCCGACGCAGACGAGGCACTGGTTGCGGTGGCTTTCGAGAGCGATGATGCCGAGCAGTTCGCGCGAGGGTTGAATCACATACGTGCCGCCGGGAAGGTCGGAAGCGATCGGTATGCAATACTGCTGAAACAAGTCCTCGCCCGGATGGAGCAACAGGGCCCCGCAGTGCCGCATGCCGTTCCGTACCGCCGCGATCAACGGAACGTAGGCCTGCTCCCGAAGAACCTCAGGGTGAACTGGGGCGGATTCCTCAGCGGCTTCATCCACACCCGTCGCATCGGCCGGGAGACCCAAACGCAGCTGGACCGCGTACAAGGACGGTGAGGCCCAGGCCTCGGCCCCGTATGCGGCGGGACGGAGCGAGAAGCCTTGTGCCAAGCCGACGCCCAATCCCTGCTGCAGACAGCGGCGACCCACCGCTTCGAGTTGCAGGTCGGCTTGCCAGTACAGGTAGGCGAAAAACTCCACCCGCTCCCGGTTGGCTTCGGCATAGGCCTTCACTTCCGGCGAATCGGCCCGGCGATACCCCTCGGGCCAAACAGCCGGTGTCCGGCCTGCTTCGCCGTCCCCGCTGCAGTGCTCGATCAAGGCGTCGAATACGCACTGTCGCTCGAGTTCCACACCTGCATTTTCCTGAAATGCACGAAACGCTTCCGAACGGTCCGTTGCGTGCCGGTCAAGGTTTTCCCGAAAATGAGCGAACAAGGCCTCCAGCACCTCAAGCTTCGCTCTGATGACGCTGCGGTAATCGACCAGATCCGAGCCGCGCAACGCGCGGAGCCGCGCCTGAAACTCCGGAGCGAAGACCGCCATGCGCGCGGCCTCGCAGTCGGCGAATTCGGGCACAGCCTCGACGTCCACGTAGAGGATGCTCGTCAACAGGCGACTGGACGGTTGGAACGGGTCGCAGCGCTCGGGGTCGCCCGGCCAAAGTGCATGCAAGGGCGTAACGGAAACCAGGTCGGCGCCCTTTTCAGCGGCGAAGTCAATCAGACTCGACAGATCGGTGAAATCCCCTACACCCCAGTTTCTACTGGATCTCACGCCATACAGGGGTACGCTCACGCCCCAGATCCGCCGGGCGTCCTGTAGCGCTTCCGGCCGGTACGCCTTCTCGGGTGCGACGATCAGGGACTGCACGGCTCTCGGCTCGCCATCCGGCAGAGCAATGCCGACGCGATGGTAGCCGCATGGCGGCAGGTGCGGCAGGCGCAGCCCGATCCGGAGATAGTCCACACCCTCGATCGAACGTTGGGCCAGCCGTGGCAAGTCGGCGGCAATGCAGTGGCCGCTGAAGCGTTCCCCGGACTCCAGTTCGAGGGTCCAGTCCAGCCCTGTGCATTGCAGGCTAGCCGGGAGACTGATCGGAATCGTGCAGACCGGGTCGCCAACAGGGTGCACGTGAACGACATCTACGAGCCGCAGCCATGACCGATTCTCCCAGGCTTCGCACGCCTCCCGCAGCTCGGCATCGCTCTCGGCGGAAAATCCCATTGCCGCGAGTACCGATCGCTTGATCTCGTCCGCGACCGGGACCGCTTCACCCCGGAAACCGGCAACCTCCGTCGCGACGCCGGCTAGGGCGCACAGCCGGTCCAGATCGCGGCTCATAGTCCGCTCCCACGCCCGCCGTCTGACAGGAACCAAGCGGTGGACCACGCCGGGACGATACCCCGGTCCATTGCTCCGGCGACGTCATCGTCGCTGGCGGCAATGAGCTTGCCTGGGGGAGGGCGAACGCCGGTCAAGTCTTTCGCCCCGAGATGACTGCAAAGGGTCAGACACTCGCGATCGCCAATCCTCCAGGCGACCGTCAGCCCCTCCTCGCCGAACGCCTGGTAATGGGCTTGTCCCGCAACAAGCCCACTCAAACGGGGAATGATGATGGTCCGGCGGAGTTCCAGCGTTCGGCGGTAGAACGTCAGCCATGCCGCCGGTTCGGGCTGGCACAGCGCAGTCCAATCCAGCTTTGACGCAGCAAAGGTGGCGGGATCGCAGGGATCGGGAATCAGGCGACGGGCAGCCGGGTCGGAAAAGCGCGGGACAGAACGGAATTCGCTCCGCCGCCCCTCCGTCACCGCCGCGGCCAGCTCTGGCGCGAAATCGCAAAAAAAGAGAAACGGCTGGGTACAGGCGAACTCTTCGCCCATGAACAGCAGCGGCGGCGACGGCGCCAGCAACAAAATGGTCAGGGCCGCGCGCAGGGATCGCGGGTCGATGAGTGCGCTCAGCCGTTCCCCAAACGCCCGGTTGCCGATCTGGTCATGATTCTGCAGGAAGCCGACAAAGGTCGTGAGCGGCAAATGCCCGCTCGGTTCACCCCGTTTGCGACCGCCACGATAAGCGGATGCCTCGCCCTGATAGCAGAAGCCCTCGGTCAGGGCTCGCCCCAGATAGCGGGCGGGCGCCTCCGCGTAGTCTTCGTAGTAGCCCTCGGTCTCGCCTGTCAACAGGCAGTGCAGTGCATGATGGATGTCATCGTTCCACTGGGCCGTGTACCAGCGCGGCGAACCGTTCGCCCCGCGCTCCAGATAGCGCGCAGCATTGTCATCGTTTTCGAGGATCAGATGGATTGGGCGGGTACGTCCCGGCCCATCTCGGACGCGTTCCGCCAATTCCACCAGGATATCGGGTACGGACCTATCGGCGATGGTGTGTACGGCATCGAGGCGCAGACCGTCGAAGTGATACTCCTCCAGCCAAAACAGGGCGTTGTGGATAAAGAACTCACGAACCGGGCGGCTCGCCGCACCATCGAAATTGATCGCACTCCCCCACGGTGTCGCGCGCGTCGCGTCGAAGAACGGCTTGGCATAGACGTACAGGTAGTTTCCTTCCGGTCCGAAATGGTTGTAGACAACGTCCAGGAATACGCTGAGACCTTTGCTGTGAGCTGCCTGGACGAATCGCTTCAAATCGTCGGGCGACCCGTAGCGGCTGTCGGGCGCAAATGGCAGCACGCCGTCGTAGCCCCAGTTCGCCCGGCCCGGAAAATCGGCCACCGGCATCAGACTGATCGCCGAGACGCCCAGCATGGCCAAGTGGTCGAGCTTCAGCATCGCAGCGCCCAAGGTGCCCTCAGGCGTGAACGCGCCAACATGCAACTCGTAGATGACCGCTTCTTCCCAAGGTCGTCCGGACCACTGATCGTCTTCCCAACGGAAGCTGCGCGGATCGACCACCAGACTAGGGCCGTGGACGTCATCGGGGTTGTAACGGCTGGCCGGATCCGGCACCTCCAGCCCGTTCTCCAGACGGAACCGATAGCGACTCCCCGCGCGAGCGTTCCGGCTGACGAGCTCGAACCAGCCGTCGCATAACGCCTGCATGCGTTCTGCGGCGTCGGGCCGATCCTCGATACACAGTTCGACGCGCCGCGCGTTCGGCGCCCAAAGCCGGAAACGCACCCCGGTCGCCATCACCTCCGCGCCGAACGGCATGGCATGGCTCCGCATCATGGCCGCCCCTCCGCAACGTCCGGTGCGTAAGCCACGCCCGTGGTCACGTCAGGAGAGCTCGATCCGATCTTCTGCGCCATGGGTCAAGCCCAGGATCAGCGTCAGGTAGTCGCGCAAATGGCGGGTGATCAGGAAATTGTCGCGGACGAAATCGCGTGCCTTCTGACCCATCTCCGAACGTTTGGCCCGATCGCGCAACAGATAGCGCATACGCAGCGCCGCCCCCTCCGGCGTACTGACCAGAAATCCGGTGTGGTAGTCGACCACTTGCAGCCGGATACCCCCGGTATCACCACCGATGACCGGCTTCCCCTTCCACATCGCCTCGGTGACGGTAAGGCCGAACCCCTCACGCAACGATTTCTGCACGACGATATCAGCGGCCCGCTGCAAAGCGTTGATCGTTCGATGGGCGTCGGGGGGCAGATGCAGGACATGCAGGTCCGGATCACCTTGGGCCAGCTGCCGTACCTCGGCGAGCACCACTTCGCCGTCGGGATCATCGGTGGCGCTGCCGCCGGCGAGAACGAGTTGCAGCGCGGGAACGAACGTCTTTGCGAGGCGGTAGCCCCGGATCACGCCGACGGGGTCCTTGAAGCGATCGAAGCGGGAGACCTGCAGTACGATCGGGCGATCCCGGTCGATCGCGAAGCGCTCCAGCGCGGCGACGATCTCGTGATCGGGGAGGTCCACATTTTTCTCCGCCAGCGGGTCAATGCTCGGCGGGATGATGTATTGGAGGTGCGGCAATGGCTGGGCAAACGAGGGCAGCGAGAAGATGCTGGCGTCGTAGAGGCTTATGAAGTTCCGCAGATAGCGCCATATCGGGCGATACGGACGATGGATGTCGATATGACAGCGCCAGATCCAACGGCCCTTCCGCTCCGGGAACAGCTTGAGCAGAGGCGCCGGCTGCGGATCATGGATGAAGACGACGTCGGCATCCCGAAGAATGGGGCCGAGCTGGTCGGCATTGGCGGCATTGGTATCCTCGAAAATGCGCAAGAGGCCGGGGTCCACGGATACCGCGACCCCTTGCAGGGCGTCGTGGAAACTCTTGGTACAGCGATAGAACTCCGGAGTGCCGGAGATGACTTCCCAGCGTGTGTCGATGCCCAGCTCCCGTGTCAACGGAACCAGTTTCTCGAGGATCTCGGCGACGCCTCCGCCGACACGCGTCGAATTCACATGCACGACCTTGAGCCCACTCAGCGAATCAGCCACCTGATAAAGCTGTTCGATCACATCGCGTCCAACTACCTCCGCATACGTATCCAGAAGACTACTCACAGGTCACCTCGCAGAGGCACTCGCGGAAGCGCTCGGCGAGTTCGTTGCGGAGTTCCGAAAGCGACGTGAAATAGGGCTCGACGGATCCCAAAAGCTCTGTCATCACCGCGTACGCCTCGCCGAAGGACGCCAGCCAACTGCTGAAATCGTCCTTGCGACTGTCGTTACGCCCGCGGGCATCGATGAAGTGGTAGAACAAACTGCCCAGGGAGAGCTGACTCATCCGGCTTGCCAGATCCTCGGGCAAGACCAGTTGCTGGCCCGTTTGAAACACGACGATCTGCGACCGAATGAACTCGAATTGCTGATCCGGCTGCGCCCAGGCCAGTACTTCCCGCTCATCGATTCGTTCCTCGATGACCTCGATCAGTTCCTGCCGCAGATCACCCAGGCTTCCGAATGCGGTGGGATCGACGACGCTCAGGCGCTCCGCGAGCGTCTTGTCATGAATGGAGCGGTTCGCCCAGGTGGCGAAGTCGTTGTTGTACTCGCGCGCTTCGAAGCGTGGATGCAGCAAGCCGCCCCAGAAGTGGTAATAGACGCATCCCAGGTGGACGCTGAGCAGCTGCTCGCGCAGCTCCTTGAGATTCTGTGCCCGCGTGCCGGTCGCAATCGTCAGCAAAGCGCAGTCCTTGACGACGAATGGGACCGGTCCGAGTTGTTCCATCACCATCCAAGCGCTCCTGATATCCGGACGACGAAGATGACCGCCCGAGATCGCACAGCGCGCCGGGCACTCGGCCTGACAGCTTTAGTCGCCTCTCCTCGGGGGAGGCTTCGAGCTTCGGGGTCGTTTTTAGCCGCTTGCTTCGGGTAGAGCCCCGAGTCGCTCTCTCAGCGTCCTCCAGAACTTCAGGACGTACCGGAGAAGGTCCCGCCCTTTGCGCGTGACCGTCCTGGTCTTTGCGATGCGCACGAGCCATGGAAGAACAGCCCTCGGTGCGTCCGGACTCTGCACTCCGGCTTTCCTGCAGAGCGCTCAATCAGCGGTCAGTCGTTTCGCCGGGAAATGCAAAGACCAGGTCTGCTCTACCGCGTCCGGAACCCAGCGCGACCTTGACCTTGTGAGTGATCTGGTGTCCTCCCCGTTCGGCCGCAATGACGTAGCTGCCCGGCTTCAGTCGCAGGAACATGTGCGGCCCCTCGGTTCCCGCATCCAGAACGGTCGTGCCCGCCGCATCGTCGATACGGACTTGCACATTCGCCACGTAGGCGCCGGACCCCCGCATGGCGAATAGCAAATGCAGGTTGTATTCGTTCCGGACGCCCCGAAGATAGCTTTGCTCTTCCTTGCCGACACCCCCGGTGATGAAGGTCACGGCCCCCTGCGTCTGTTCCTTGAGGACGGCATGCCCCGCCACTGCGACACCGCTCAGACACAGTAGGAACCACATGATCGACGACAATAGCGATTTCATGCCTTTGCTCCGGTAGGCCTACGGTCTCGGCATCGCTGCTCTGTTGCCGCCAGCAGCGGAGCGGGAATAGGGGGGCTGCTCTGCCACTGCGGGCCCGATGGCCAGCGCGAATCGCCTTTGACCTCGGCAATCAATGCTGAAATGCCCCGTCAACAGGCTCGATGGCTGATCGGCAGCCAATACCTGGAGCCGGAACGCCTCGCCGATCTTGCGAAGGGTTGTAGGCAGCGTAGCAAACGGTGGATATTCGGCACATCCGTACGCTTACCGAGCCGTAGCGTGGATTTCCAGCTTCCGATTCCGGACCCACACCAAGCGGCCCCCAACAAACCGGTCAACCCCCGGAGTGCTGCATTCGGCCGCGAAACGCACAGCGGAACAAAGGTCAACGGAGTTGCTGCTGTCTGCCTCCGGGAGGGGGTATACGCGGGGTGACGGCGCGATTAGTCTATGGGGCCTGGGGTGCTCGTCGAAGTCATGAGACCGGCTGTGCATCCCTGCTTTGGCTCTCCGGCAATCCAACGCGCTCCCCAGGCCTATGACCGAGACTGCGCCCACCGTCTGGCAAGGTCGCCCATACCCTCTCGGCGCCACCTGGGATGGGGAAGGCGTGAACTTCGCGCTTTTCACCGAAAACGCTGAAAAAGTGGAGCTGTGTCTGTTCGACGGCAAAGGCCGACGTGAACTCCAGCGGATTCCACTGCAGGCGCAAACCGGTTATGTGTGGCACTGCTATTTGCCCGAGGCGCGTCCCGGAACGCTCTACGGCTACCGCGTTACCGGTCCCTACCAGCCGCTTCAGGGGCACCGCTTCAACCCCCATAAGCTGTTGATCGACCCCTATGCGAAGGCGATCGTCGGGAGCTTGCGGTGGAGCGATGTCCAGTTCGGTTACAGGGTGGGCCATAAAAGCGAAGACCTCGCCTTCGATCGTCGGGACAGCGCGTCGAGAATGCCGAAGTGCCAGGTCATAGACCCCGCATTCAGCTGGGGTGACGACCGGCCGCCGCGCATTCCGTGGCACGAAACCATCATCTACGAGTTGCACGTGGGCGGATTCACCGCCCGGCACCCCGACGTGCCGCCGGCACTCAGGGGGACCTACGCAGGCCTGGCGACAGCACCGGTGATGGCGCATCTGAAGAAGTTGGGCGTCACCACGGTTGAACTGATGCCAGTGCATACCTTCGTTGACGATCGCCATCTGGTCGAAAAAGGTCTGCGCAACTTTTGGGGTTACAACTCCATCGGTTTCCTGGCACCTGATTCGCGCTATGCGGCGGGCGACCCGGTGCGCGAGTTCAAGACATTGGTCAAGACTCTGCACTCGGCCGGCATCGAAATCATCCTGGATGTCGTCTACAACCACACTGCCGAAGGCAGCCACCTGGGCCCGACACTTTCCTTCCGCGGCATCGACAACAAGGCGTACTACCGCCTGGCATCCGAGAATCCTCGCTACTACACGGACTATACAGGCTGTGGAAACACGCTGAACATGACGCAGCCCTGTGTACTGCAGCTGATCATGGACAGTTTGCGATATTGGGTACTGGAGATGCACGTCGACGGCTTTCGCTTTGACCTCGCCTCGGCGCTCGCGCGCGAGTTGCACGAGGTGGATCGTCTCGGCGCCTTCTTCGACATAATCCACCAGGATCCGGTGTTGTCACAGGTCAAGCTGATCGCCGAGCCCTGGGACCTCGGCGAAGGCGGCTATCAGGTGGGCAATTTCCCGGTCGGTTGGGCTGAATGGAACGATCGCTTCCGTGATGTGGTACGCGCTTACTGGAAAGGCGAAGGCGGCCTCATCGACGATCTGGCTTTCCGTCTGACCGGTTCAAGCGACCTATATGGACACAATGGTCGTAAACCGTACTCCAGCATCAATTTCGTCACGGCGCACGACGGATTTACGCTGCATGACCTGGTCAGCTACAACCAAAAGCACAACGAAGCCAATCTCGAGGACAATCGCGACGGCAACGACAACAACTGCAGCTGGAACTGCGGTGCCGAAGGGCCGACCGATGACGCCGAGATCAACCGCTTGCGGGCCCGCCAGAAGCGCAACTTTATCGCGACCTTGCTGTTGTCCCAGGGTGTGCCCATGTTGCTCGCCGGAGATGAATTGGGGCGAACCCAACAGGGCAACAACAATGCGTACTGTCAGGCCAACGAAATCAGTTGGGTCGATTGGGAACTCAGCGCCGACAATCAAGCGCTCCTCGAGTTCGTCCAGCGCCTCATCCACTTCCGCAAACAGCATCCCGTGTTCCGGCGCCAACACTACTTTCACGGGCGTCCAATCCGCGGTGTCGGCATCAAGGACATCATCTGGCTCAACCCTCTCGGCGAAGAGATGAGTGACGCCGAATGGAATCAGTCATTCGCCCGCTGCTTGGGCGTCTACCTGTTTGGCGAGGTGCTCGATGAGCGTGACCCGCGCAATCAGCCGATTACTGATCAGAATTATATGCTGATGCTCAATGCGGACGATCGTGCAATTTCGTTCGTTCTCCCAGCCTATGAGCCGGATGCGCGCTGGGCGCTCGTGTGCGACACGGCGCGGCTGAGCCGAGAGTCACCCGAGCCGGAATACCTGCCCGGCGCAGCTTTCCCATTGGAGTCGCGCTCATTGGCCTTATTGGTACAGATGCACCTTCCGTGACAAGATCCAAGTTCACGCCACAATCCCCTGACTTTCCTGGGGAACAGGCTATCGTCTGGTCTCAAATCGTGATGGCAAGTCTTCTACTGGGTCTGCGGCGTGAGCTCTTCTGACAGTTCGTCCCGGCTGGCGGCTTCACGCTCGGTTTTTCAAACGCCAGGCGGCTTCTCGGAACCGAGCTTGAGTTGGTGATATTTATCATCGCGGTGGCTTGCGAGCTTTTCCGCGCGCTGATCGACCCGGCCTTCCAACAAAGGATCTTGATCTGAGCCGGATTCTCTGCCCGGGGAATTCATTGGCGTCAGTTTTGATCAAGCTCATCGCCTTGCTGAGCCCCTAGGGTATTGGTCCGGGTTCGTCGTTGGCGGGCTGCTAGGGGCCATCATTATCAGTATCAACTTTGAGAGGGCTTCTGATCGAGCTGTCCTCCCTGAACGGCGTCGCCCTGCGTATCGAACGGTTAGGTTTTCCGCTCGATCAGCACTCAGCGGCGGGGCTTGCCTTTCTGGTCATTGGAATCCTGTCGCAAGCTGTCGTTAAGGCCCGGCAAATGCCGGCCGTGTGAGGCCATTAGAGCTCGAACTCCGTTGCGGTCGCCGCCGGCGTCTCGCCGTGCCGCGGGAGCAGCCTAGCGGCCATGAGGAAATAGGGCGCCGTCGATAGCCAACTGCATTCCACCCACCGCAAGGTCCACTTCAGCCCTGGTGTGTGTGTGCCGTAAAGTTCGATTTATCTGATGGCTGCACCACGAGCAAGGCACATCGGCATTGACCGGCTTCGTTACGCGGCGTGCTACGTCCTACCCTTATGCCGAGCACAGTGCGGCGCATCACCCCTGCCCGGTGGCAGTCCCACTTGACCGCGGGCTCGCCCATGCTGGTTGCGTTTTGGCAGACTCTCGGCGCCGGAGTCGCCTTTTTGACATAGTCCATCTGCCGTCATGCGATTCCGGGACTCACGGCGGACCCTTGTGCAATCAACCCGATGTTCTGACCCATAGCCTGCACCAGCCACTGGGACTGATGCTGCCTTCCACCACGGCGCAGGCGTTGGGGCCGATAAAGTGCATACAGTTGTCGCAGTGCTGTTCGCCCTTGGGTTTGTCTTAGTATTGCGCTTCTTCCTTGCTTAACCTTGCTGCCTCTGCACGATTTTTGCTTTGTAATAAAAAGGCGCATCCGGCAGCCAGAAACCCGCGCAACAGCATGCGACGTTCATAAACGGCCGTAGACATGACTAATACTCTCCAGAAAATCGGCTGTACATCTTTCTTTTATGACGCACATGACATCGCGATCAGCGCATAGTAGAGCCCGAGATTTCCAGGGAATCACTATGTCTTAAATGACCTGGCTCATGGCAGGGAGAAAACGTGCTGATCACATGTTAAAGAAGACTCTTTTTTCAGGTAAGGCGAAACCGAATTTAATCGCAATGGGTCTGATAAATACTAGAATGCCGCTGTCCAGTCTCTAGCTAGGAAAACTTGGCCACGGCGTTCTCGACAGAAGTTTTAATGTCATCCCAAGCACGCTCCAAGCCTGGTTTGAGCTCTGCCCACGCTTCTTCGCCGGAATGACGCAACTCCTCTAACTTTCCTTGTGCGGAGTCCACCTTACCACGCAATGCGTCAATCTGTTCCCTGTACTCTATTTTCAACTCAGCCTTCGCCTGATCCATTTTAGCTCTCAACTCTTCAACTTTCGCTTCCCATTCCCGCAATTGAGCGTCCATCTTTTCCTGATAAGCCTGTTTAGAATCCATTATTTGCCTCCAAGATCGATTGCTTCGGGATTTTCATAACCATTGGCTTGAGGTACGGTGATCAGACTGCTTGGCCTCTCCTTTGGCTACGGAGCGAGGGTAACGCCGGAGAACTCGATGCCGCAATCCGTGCGACTACGGAGGCGGCGGATTCCGTTCAATAAGGCGAGGAATTCTCCGATCCATTATTGGATTCCGCCGGGGGCGGTGCTCCCGAAACTGAAGCAAAGCCGGCATTAGTTGGATCGAAGTTTCGGAAGAAAGCGCATCGTGTCACTACGGTACGATGCCTAATCCAAACAGTACCTTTCCAAGAGGGTGCTCATTTGCGGGTCGTGATGGCTGCTCGTAGCGCCCATGAGGCAGTCGGGCGTGAAATGGTAGCGCTCCCGAACCACAGGCTGTGTCGACAAAGGCTCTCAGGACTTAAATCGGCGGTTGCGCCCTGCCTGTGTGGAATGGTCGCCACGTGCCCTAAGCATCTCGGGGTGCAACATTGGGTTGGCACCACTTTGTGGAACACTTCGTTGTAGCGGTTGATCGACAGGTCGTAGCCACCCGCAAAGATGACGGCCTTGGGTACGCAAGAGTCCTGCTTGGTTTGTGCTCGGTGCCATTCGCTCGCATCACGCAGCGTCCAACGCGCTAGCACCTCCGACAGGTCGCTGTTGGACTGTTTCAGGATATGGTCCGGCGCGAGCTCAAGCTTGTGTTCGAGTGGCAAGGGCCGGCGTTTGTCGTTTTGGCTTCAACCGTCGGCCTGCATGTCGCAGAACCAGTACCGGATCGGTGCCGCCCGAATTCCGCAAATAATCGCGCGACGGCGCTCGCTTCCGCCACAGCGTCGAGCTACAGTGACAGGCCTAACTGCATTCCGCCGAGCAATCGCGAGATACTGACACCCCATGCGCGAGGTTCACCTGTTAGCCATACCGATAGGGGAGTGGCATTTTCGTTGGCGCCCCTATGCCCGGTATGCGCTTGCGTTGGTGTTGGTGCTCGTCGCACTCGGTGCTCGGTTCCTGATGAACCCGCTGATCGACGCCACGACCGGGAACCTCGCCTTCATTACCCTTTATCCCGCTGCCCTGATCGCTTTCTATCTCTGCGGGACGGGCCCAGCGCTTGTGGCGATGTCTCTTTCGGGCGTTGCCGGTGAATATCTCTTCAGACCTCCCATCATGGGATTCAGCAACAGCCCTGCCAGTTACCTTTCGCTGGGTTTCTTTTACTTCAACATGGCTCTGATCGGCCTGGGTATCGCGGTGATCCGTGACCAGGCTGCGCGGATCCGTCAGAGCTACGCGAGGCTTAGCGAAAAGGAATCGCAGTTGACGCATAGCCTCGAAGCCATGACACGGCTCCATCGCCTGGGACAAATGCCAATCTGGCCGGGGCATCTTGAGTCTTTTTTCACTCAGGTTGTCGAGACGGCGGTAGCGATCACCGGTGCGGATTTCGGGAACATACAGTTGCTGCAGCCGGAGTCCAAAGATCTCAGGATCGCTTGTCAGATCGGGTTCCCTAACTGGTGGGTCGAGTTCTGGGATACCGTCTCACGTGGCCAGAGCGTTTGCGGCACGGCACTGGAACGCGGGGAACGCGTCATCGTCGAGGACGTCGAGCAAAGCGCGATCTTCCAGGGTACGCCGGCTCTGGATGTGCAATTGCAGGCCGGCGTGCGTGCGGTCCAGTCGACGCCGCTGTTCAGCCGCGAGGGGAAGCCGCTCGGCATGTTCTCTACGCACTACCGAACCCGCCGATCATTCGACCCACGCGAATTGCAGCTATTGGATTTTCTGGCCCGCCAGGCGGCGGACATCATCGAACGGGCGCATGCCGAAGAAGTGTTGCGGCAGAGCAAGGATGACCTGAGTCGCGCTCAGTTGGTGGGCCAGATCGGCAGTTGGCGATTGGATTTGGGCAAGAACATCCTGACCTGGTCCGACGAGAACTATCGGATCTTCGGCGTGCCGGTCGGCACAGCGATGAGCTATGACAGTTTTCTGGAGATTGTGCACCCGGAAGACCGCGAATACGTGGATGCCCGATGGCGTGCCGCGCGGGATGGCGGGTCTTATGACATCGAACACCGTATTCTGGTCGAGGGACAGGTGAAATGGGTGAGGGAGAAGGCCTTTCTCGAGTTCGACCAGAACGACACGCTGTCGAGTGGGTTCGGAATTACCCAGGACATCACCGAACGGAAGCTCGCCGAACTCGAGCGCCTTCGCTTGGCGTCGATCGTCGAAAGATCACCCGATTTCATCGGTATTTCCGACTTGATGGGCCGACCCTCGTTTCTCAATCAAGGAGGGCGCCGCATGGTGGGGCTCGATGGTAATTTCGACGTGAGCCTCACGGAAATTCGTGAGTATTTCGTGCGCGAGGAACGGAACTTCGTCGATCGCGTGGTGCTGCCCGCTGTCTTGAGCGAGGGGCGTTGGTGTGGTGACCTTACCTTCCGCCACTGGCTGACCGACGCGCCGATCCCTGTCCTTTATGAAGTCTTTCGTATTGATGACCCGCAGACCAGGAAGCCCCTGTATTTCGCGACCGTGACGCGTGACATGACCGAGCGGAGACAGGGCGAGAATGCATTGCGCGCCAGTGAGCAACGTTTTCGGGCAGTATACGAACACGCCGCGATCGGCATTGCTATCGGCGATCCGGAGGGACACTTGCTGGAGTGCAATCCGGCTTTCCAAACGCTGCTCGGTTACGCTCCGGAGGAGCTTCGCCAACAGACGTCTTCCGATCTGGTCCACCCCGATGACCGAGCGACGGATCGCTTCCAGATTCGTTCTCTGCGTGCGCAGCCGTTGCCATCGTTCGAAACTGAAAGCCGATACATTCGAAAGGATGGCCGTGTGGTTTGGGTCCACAAGTTCGTGTCGCTGCTGCGCGACTCGGCCGAAAGGCCCATCCATCTCGTGATACTGGTTACCGATATCACCGCGCGTCGACAGTTGGAGGAAACGCTGCGCGACGCCGATCGGCGAAAAGACGAGTTTCTTGCGACGCTGGCCCACGAACTCCGCAATCCGTTGGCACCCATCCGTAGCGGCGTATCGGCGTTGCGGAAGACCCACGCCTGGTCGGAGACAACCGAGGCTCTACTGGAAATGATGGAGCGGCAGATGATCCACGTGGTACGGCTGGTGGATGATCTGATGGATGTGTCGCGTATTACGCTTGGCAAAATCGAATTGAGGAAGGAGCGGACCGATTTGGTCGGAGTCGTGGAGGAGGTCGCCGCAGCCTTTCGATCGTCGATTGCCGCCGACCATCATTCGTTGAATGTGTCACTCCCCACGGAACCTGCCTGGGTCGATGCGGATCGGGTTCGCATTGCTCAGGTACTGGACAACCTGCTCAGCAACGCCATCAAGTACATGGATCCTGGGGGCTCTATCCGCATGACACTGGAGCGGCAGGATCACGAAGCCCTGATAACGGTCCATGACAGCGGCGTCGGGATACCTGCCGACGCGCTGCCCCATGTCTTCGAACCGTTTACGCAGTTCCATCAGGGTTCCGCGAAGGTTCAGGGCGGCCTCGGTCTCGGACTCTCCCTCGTACGGCGTCTAGTCGAAATGCATGGCGGACAGGTCGCGGCGATCAGTGACGGCCTTGGGCAGGGCAGCGAGTTTTCGATCCGGTTGCCGTTGGCACCGGCTCCATCCGAACCGTTATCACCGGCCAACTTGCTGCCTGCACGGAGTTTCCCGCGTCGTGTCATGATCGTCGATGACAACCGGGACGTCGCGGACAGCCTGGCACTTTCGTTGAGGTTTCTGGACATCGATGTCCGTGTGGAATACGGGGGTCTGGCCGCCTTGAATGCACTCGACGCCTTCCAACCCGAGGTCATCCTCCTGGATCTCGGTATGCCCGGTATGGATGGGTGTTCGGTAGCCCGATGCATTCGCCAGCGTGCCGATGGCTCCTCGTTCCGTTTGATCGCCCTGACCGGGTGGGGCCAGGAGCAGGACCAGCGTCGCAGTCGGGAGGCGGGATTTGATCACCATCTGATCAAGCCAGTGGATCTTGATCTGTTGGAGACCATTTTGGTGGTACCTGAGGTCCGAACCGCCGAGACGAAATAGCAGGTCCCATGGGGTGTGGGCCGTGACGTGATGGACCGTGCCGCACTGGACCCGATACCGGAGCTTTGTGGGAAAGCCAACTGCCGCGGGTGAAGATCGCGTTGGCTGCCGCTGCAACAATCAGTCGGAACCGCTGGTGGTCCGATAAGCTCCGCTCACGCTCAGCGGCGTGTTGCCCACACAAAGCGGAAGGTCGTCTAGCGGAGTCGCTGCCGGCCCTCCGTGTGCGCACGGAGGGCCGTGCCCAATCTACGTGCCCGTCCGGATGTCCCGCCAGACGCATTCCCGTGTGAAATCAGCATCTGGGGATATGGCGATCTGAAGCGTCTCTCGTTCGTGCATGCAAAATCTCCGTCTGATCTCAGCGTTGGGGGGTGATCCGATGAATCCGCGCCCGCTTTCGACCGCGCAGTTGGCTAATCCGGCGATAGATACCCACGGCAGCTTTCTGTCGATCATGGATTCGATTCTGCCGTGGGCCCGCTTGCGGGAACTTATCCTGAGCGAGACGGGCGAGATTCCCGCTGCGCCGCTGGAGCGTTTATTGCGCTTGTACCTGGTGCAGTGCTGGTTCGGGTTCTGCGATGAGGCCGCCCTGGCTGCGCTCCAGGATAGTCGGTCGATTCAAGCGTTTGCGGGCTTCACGAGGCGCGAGCTTGCCTCCCTCATTCCATCGGAGCTGACTGACTTCCGCCAACGCCTGGAGGTGAACGGCATCACTCAGAAAGTGAGGGCGATGGTCGACAGCTACCTTTCCGCGAACGGATACATTCTGGAGGCGGGTTCTCATCGCGATCCGCTGCTGATCGCTGACGAGGAACACACCGCAACGCTTGCTCCTCTGGCCGAGCATTTCATGCGCATGGCGCGCCCTTATGAGTTGGAACCCATACTGGAGTTCAATCGTATCTATCGCCATGTTTTTTATGCGTTGAACCCAGCCGAACGTCGGGTCGCTGAGCGCTATGTGGAACGCCTTATCGGGAGCGTTGCGGATCCCGGGTACATACCCCGGATTTTTGGCGTCGTGTGACTGAAGTTAGCGGTGTTTCGTGTCAATGCCTGGTTCGCCAGTCGGGAGCCTTCCGATGGTTGTGTTGATGCGCGCTTGCGCGTGAGGGAAACATGGACGCAAACGGTCGTCACCCGCTCAGCTGGCTTCTCGCTCTTCAACGGAGCTACCGGGACCAGATTCGCCAGGGCCGATTTTTTGCGATGCTGCGCGCAGCATCGACTCCGGCACACTTTCAGTGGATAAGACAGATCTACTTCCTTTCCGAGGACTTCACCGGAGCCGTAGCGCTCCGCTACGGCAGCTGCCGTGAGGACGCCTTCAGGGACCAATTTGGTGAACATGCTGCCGAGGAAGTGACACATCCTGCGGAGCTCGCAGCATGGATGCGAAAGTTCGGGTTTATCGGTCGGGATGAAGATCCGAAATCGGTGATGCCCACCTTGCACACACGGGCAATCGGTTCTTACCTGGTACGATCGGCAATTCGTGAGCGCCTCCCGCATCAAGTGATCACGCTGAACCTGGTGTCCGAGGGCATTGCCTGTGATTTGTTCGCGACTGCTAATCCAAAGCTGGCTGAGCTCGGGTTGACGCCGGAGGGCTACTGGGCTGCGCATGCCAAGGCGGATCTGAAACACGAACTGCTGGGTCTTGATCTCATTCCGGCCTGTAGTAGGGAGAGCCCAGGCGGGATCGCCTATGGCTGGATTGCCTGGGAGGTCGCACGCCTCTTTCGCGACGCCTTTGATTCCTGGGCAGACTGGGATTCCGCGGGCCCGCCACATGTTCCCCATCGCCTGTAGGCATCGCTGAACGACTGCGATGACCCGCGGCCAGCACGGAAAAATGGATGCGGGGGACTGTTGCCGTAGCGGCGCTCGCTCATCACGCCAGGGGCAGTCCCATTCGATCTGCCCCGGCAGGTTCGGGTCTCGGGAACGGTGGCGAAACGGCGATGCGGATTTTCAAGTATCGCGAGAGCTTTCGTCCTGCTCGAATAAAGGTGCAACGGCCAGCATCAGTTGTACCAGAGTCTCGACACCGATCTTCCGCATGATCTGACCTCGGTAGACCTCGACCGTGCGGTGACTGATGCCCATCTTCTTGGCCATCTGCTTCGAGGAATCGCCATCCACAATGTACGCCAGCACCTGCTTTTCCCGGCTACTCAAACGCTTGTACCGTTCTGATATCGGGTGGACCGTCGATCGGCCGGTTCGCTGATCTTCTGCGCGTGCAAGTGCTTCGGCGACGCGCTCCAGCAGCACCTCGCTATCGAAGGGCTTCTCCAGAAAATCGAGAGCGCCGGTGCGGAACGCCTTCGAGGTCGTGGAAACGCTCCCATAACCCGTCAGGAAAATGTGCGGGAAATCGATGCCGCGCTCGACCAGCTTGTCCTGAATGTCCAAGCCAGAACAATCGGGTAAGCACAAGTCGAGGATTACGCAACCGTGCGCGCTTGGGTCCAGCGCATCGAGGAATTCCCGCCCGCTCCGAAAACAACGGACCTTGTAACCCTCGGTCTCGAGAATCATCCGCACTGCATCCAACAGAGCTGGCTCGTCGTCCACCACGAAAACTGTGGAATCGGAGCGTTCGTGCGGGGAAACCGGCTCGCTACTACTGGATATCGGCATAAAGCGGAAAAACAAACGTCGGGTCGCTGAACTCGGAAGTCGGGCCCGGAGTTCGCTGTCGAAAGTGACGAAGACGCAAGGCTGCTGCTGGAGGGCTCACTGTCGATCAGGAGTCGCCTGTTGACGACCCGTGCGACAAGGGGGCCCGGACGCATTCGCACATCGCAGCCATGTCGGGCATGCATGCCGGCAGTCTATCACGGCACCGGGAAGCGAAGGCTGAGCCAGACGAAGACGGGGCTCAAGGCGGGCCAGTGGTTCTCCTTTTGATCAATGCCTTGGTGATGAGCTCGTCGGCGCCCGCCCGGATGCCTCAAGTTCGCGCCTCCAGTACGGCAGGACTCCTGACCCCGATGGCCGGAAGCGTAGTGAACTCGCGTTGTGGCCGGATCGATCGGCAGCGCCCATAGCCCTTCATTCCCGGCATTCGGACAGCCGGCAGAACTGCATCTGGAAATTCTTTTGGGGGAACTCGGTAATCGTGCGGATAGAGAAGTGCTGCCCGGTATGGTTAAGTAAGGCGTGAGCGCTGTCATGGATCTCCGTTAAGCCCAACGACGTCCAGCAGTTGTCGATTGGGGTTCGTCGAACCGAAACGAGGTGGTCGCGCAGCGATCGAGTTCCGTTTGGCTTCACTGCCCTTGGTCGCCGGAGCATTCAGGCTCCCTTCATCCCCAGGGTGCTGGGAACGTGTTCAGATCCAATATCTGGACTTGGTGCTTGTGCCCCCCCGATTCAGCGCATTGCCGTCGCCCGTGCCCGCACGGGGCCTTTTGGCGCAGTCAGGCTGATCGACATGGACATGCGTTTGCTTTTCGTCCGGCTGAGTACACCACTCTCAGCTCCTGTAGCGATGCTAGCCTCGGTCACAAATGGGCGGCAAGTGGGGAGCCATCAGTGGCGCGCCGAGTATGTGCTCAACGCCGAGCATTTACGGCACGCCTGGCGGCATGGCGGAGCATGGGACTTCGCGATACAGGCTCTTGCGCCCCAGCGCTTCATGGGAGTTGAAGATCGTGAAGCCCGGCGCATCGCTAGCGTATCGATCGCGAGCCCCGGCTGCGATTCGAGTATGCGTAGTATCGGGGGTGTTCGATCTCATCATCCGAACCTTGCCTACCCTGCACGGGCGTGATCGGCGGTCCCACTCAGTCTCTTTACGACGCATGCAGCATCGGGTGTGCCACCAACACTACGTTTTTCCCTTCTATGCATGAGTACCGCAACGACCTGGGTCGGGATCAACAGTCGGGAACCTGCGGGTTCGGCGTGCTGGACACAGACTTGCGATATTTGTTTGCCGATTCGGCACTCTCGGCCATCAGTGGTTCCCCGATCGAAGTCCTTGTCGGCCGCTCCATTAGGGAAATCCAGGCGGGGTGGGCGAGAATCCTGGAGCCTTTGTGCCGAGCCGCTCTCGAAACGGGCGAATCCGTTCCGGATTTTGTCCTCGGCGCCGCGAACGCCATGGCCGATCCGGTCGAGCCGGTGTGGCGAGGCCGGCTTGGCGCGCTACGGGGTTCGACGGGTCGCGTTTCGGCCGTGATGCTGTCAGTTGAATCCCTCGAACGTGCAGGGTGCTTGCATTTCCCTGGCGTCGTCACCGACTCGGAAGCGCATCTTTTCGCAGCACTGGAAATGCTGAGCCACGATTATCGGAATCGACTCGCACCGATCCTCAGTGCGGCACAGATGATTCGAAAGTACGGGGCGGACAAACCCGAGGTTCTCCTCTGGGCTGGAAAGAGTATCGAACACCAGGTACGACAAATGACTGACGACCTGAATGGCCTCATCGACCTAGCACAGTTGATTATGGGGAAGGTCGAATGGCACATGCACGATATGGACTTGAATCCGATACTCCATCGCGTGGGTGACATTGCGGTCGGAATGGCTTACAAGCTTGACAAGCGCTTGAACATCGATCTGGACCTCCAGTCATCGATGGTATTCGGTGATCCCGGCCGGCTTGAGCACGCGCTCGGACGGCTTTACCGACAGGTCATCGAGTCTGCTCCGCCCGCCGCAGTCGTTGAGTCGTCCGTCAAACGGGAAGGGGACTACGTGTTGATACGCATCGGTGAGGGCCATTCCGGTGCTCTTGAGCGAACACCGGAATGGTCATTAAACTCCGCTTTTGACATGCAGCCCCTGATCTTTGCGGGCCCTGGCGGACTAGGGCCGGGGTTCGCGTTCGCCAACCAGGTGATCCGGCAACACGGCGGCAGTGTGAGTAAAGTCAACCTCGGCCACGATCGAGGTATTGCGGTCGTGGTGCGGATTCCGAGTTTGATTCGGAGCGCTGATCGCGTTGAAGGACAGGGGCGCGATGTCTCTTAGTCCATCGTGTTCGCGGCGGATAGGAAGTCGCTGTAGCTGGCTCCGACGTGCGATCAAACGCCTTTCCGGCTTCTCGCCTCTCGCGTCCCCGCGCTTCTACTTTCCATAAGGGCTGTTTTTCCGCTCCACGCTCACTGCGTAACTGGGTACGTCCGTTCTAGCAGGATGGTGAAAAACCGCTCTGAAATTCCCCTTACCTTTCCCGCCGAACCAAATCGGCTGGGTGCGGGGTCG